>JBIPLV010000358.1:0-7173 GCA_044369475.1 Cyanobium sp.
TTTGTTCCTCTCCCCCGATCGCGCCCCCGGGACGGTCAGCGGATTGGCCAAACAGTTCATCGCCGGGGTGCTGCGTCATGCACGGGCCATCTGTGCGGTGATCGCGCCCACGGTCAACAGCTACAAACGCCTGGTGGCGCAGGGCAGCATGAGCGGCTTCACCTGGGCACCGGTGTTCATCTGCTACGGCAACAACAACCGCACCAACATGCTGCGCATCCCCTCGCCGGGAGGCCGGGTGGAATGCCGCGCAGCCGACATCTCCTGCAATCCCTACCTGGGGGCGGCGATGATTCTGGCCGCCGGCCTCGAGGGCATCCGGGAGCAGCTGGATCCTGGGGATCCGAATCTGGTCAATGCCTACACCCTGACCCCCGAGCAACGGGCTGAGCGGGGGTTGCACCTGTTGCCGCGCACTCTCGGCGAGGCCGTTGATGCCTTTGCAGCCGATCCGCTGTCAAAAAAGGTATTCGGTGATGCCATGTTTGAGGCCTTTGTGACCTACAAACGTGACGAGTGGGAGTCCTACCACTGCGCTGTTTCTGACTGGGAACAGGCCCGCTATCTCGAGTTCTTCTGATCAGCTTCATTGTTCTCTTAAACCATCGTCAGCTCCACGAGAATGAACGCATTGCTGCGTTGCTCGTTGTGCATTTTTTCTGAGGTTCCCAACCATGACCATCTTCATCACACCCCCACACCGTCGTCGTGCTGCGGCTCTCGCCCTGCTGCTCAGCCTGGGCGCTGGTCTTCTCAGCGCCTGCCAGAAACCTGCAGCCCAGGGCCCCGTCGTGCGGATCGGTTACAGCGCCTGGCCCGGCTGGTTCCCCTGGGCAGTGACCGAGGCCAAGGGCTTGTTTGGCAAGGCGGGTGTGGCGGCCAAGTTGCAATGGTTTGACGGCTACCTCGACAGCATCAATGCCCTCAATGCCGGTCAGCTTGATTGCAACAGCCAGACCCTCAACGACACCATCAGCTCCATCGCCGGTGGCGCCGATCTGCAGGTGGTTCTGCAGAACGATTATTCAACCGGTAACGACCAGATCATCGCTGCCGAAGGGATCAACGGTATCGCCGGACTCAAGGGTAAAAAAGTCGCTGCCGAAGAAGGCACGGTCGATCACTACCTGCTGCTCAAGGTACTCAAGGATGCGGGCCTGAAAGGTTCTGATATCACCTTTGTGCCGTTGGAAACGGGTGCCGCTGCCGCCGCATTTGCCGCCGGCAAAGTTGATGCGGCCGGTGTCTATGCCCCTTTCACCACCCAGGCTCTGAAGCGCCCCGGCAGCAAGGCTCTGACCACATCCAAGGAGCATCCTGGTGCGATCAGCGATCTGTTGGTCTGCCGCACTGACTTCATTAAACAGAATCCTCAGGCCATTCAACAGGTGGTTGATGCCTGGTTTGCCACCCTCAAGCTGATCAAGGACGACCCGGCTACCACGTTGCCGATTCTGGTGCAGCGATCGGGTGTGAGTGAGGCCGAGTTCAAGGCCTACGACGCCGGAACCACCATCCAGACCCTGGCTGAGAACCGACAGAACTTCAAACCCGGTTCCACCATGACGTCATTGCCCTATGCGGCAGAGCAGATCAGTGCCTTTCTGGTGGAGGTCGGCCTGGCCAAGACCAAGCCTGACATCAGCAATCTGCTGAATGCCAGCTTTGTCGACAACGCCAAGGAGTGATTCCGTGCGGTTGGCCCCTGCTCGGCTGCGACGCTCCTTGCGTCACCCCTGGACCCTCGGCGTCCTTGGGGTGGCAGCTGTGGTCCTGCTCTGGTTCTTGATCAGCAACAGCGGCGTTGTCGACAAACTCTTTCTGCCCTCACCGCAGGCGGTCTGGGCCGCAGGACAGAACCAGTGGTCCAGCGGCCTCCTGCTCAAGGATGCGGTTGCCAGCATTCAGCGGGTGTTCATCGGCTTTGCCCTGTCGGCTGGGCTGGCTCTGCCGGTCGGAATTGCGATGGGGACCAACGTGATCATCTGTCGGCTGCTTGAGCCATTGATGGCCTTGATTCGCTACATGCCGGCACCGGCTTTCATACCCTTGCTGATCATTTATTTCGGCCTGGAGGAACTGCCGAAGGTGCTGCTCATTTTCATCGGCACCTTTTTCTTCAATGCCCTGATGATCATGGATGCGGTCAAGTTCGTTCCCCACGAGCTGGTCGAAACCGCCCGCACCCTGGGTGGGCGCGGTCTGCCGATCCTGACGCGGGTGGTGGCGCCCTACATCGCCCCCCAGGTGCTCGACACCTACCGCATCAACATGGCATCGGCCTGGAACCTGGTGATCGTGGCGGAGCTGGTCGCCGCCAATGAAGGCCTGGGCAAGCGCATCAGCCTGGCCCAGCGTTTTCTGCGCACCGACGAGATTTTTGTCGGTCTCATCGTGATCGGACTGATCGGCTTGACGATTGATCTGGGCTTCCGATTTCTGATGCGCCGCGCCTGTTCCTGGGCCAATTGAACGCCATACCAATGCATCTTCAGGTCACCGACGTCTGCAAAACCTTCGGCCATGGCTCTCAGGCCAAACTGGTGCTGGATCAGGTCAGTTTTGATCTGCATGGCGGCCAGTTTCTGGCCCTGGTGGGAAGCTCGGGCTCGGGAAAATCCACGGTGATGCGTCTGATCGCCGGTCTTGACCGGCCCAGCAGTGGCAGCATCAGCCTCGATGGAGCGGTGGTGCGCGGCCCCGGTTCCGATCGCGGCATGGTCTTTCAGAAGTACAGCCTCTACCCCTGGCTCACGGCGGCGCAAAACGTGGCCTTTGGCATGGAGCTGCAACAGCGCTCCCGCCAGGAGATCCGCGAACGCACGGCCTACTTTCTTGAGGTGGTCGGCCTGGCCGATGCAGCCCGGTTGCTCCCGCGTGAGCTCTCGGGTGGCATGCAGCAGCGCATCGCCATCGCCCGTGCCCTGGCGGCCGAGCCCAAGGTGCTGTTGCTCGACGAGCCCTTCGGCGCGCTTGACATCCAGATTCGCGAGTCGATGCAGGAGTTCCTGCATCAGTTGTGGCGACAGACCGGACTGACCGCCCTGCTGATCACCCACGACCTCGAAGAGGCATTGCTGCTGGCCGGCCAGGTCCACATCATGGCCCCCTCACCGGGCCGGATCGTGCGCAGTGTCACGGTCGATCTGGATCGCCGCGACATGGGTCAGCTGCGCGTCTCGCGGATGTTTCTGGAGTTGCGGGAGGACCTGGCCCACTCGCTGCGCAGCCTGGAGCCCGCTGCGGTGCGGCGCTGAGCCAGTCGCATGAACAGCACCTTTCTGCCGGCCTGGTTGTATGCAGCTTCCGAGATTGCCCAGCGTGAGCGCGACCGCTATGCCCCCCGTCTGTGGCACCCGCTGACGGCCAGCAGTGCTGTGGCCGACTGCCAGGCCCAGGCCTTTGACCTGCTGGGTCTGCCCCTGTTGTTGACCAGGGTTCAGGGCGTCGCTCGGGCGTTCATCAACCGCTGTCCCCACCGTGGTGTGGCGCTGCAACCATCATCAGCGCAGCCAACGAACTGCCGGCGGCTGGTCTGCCCCTACCACGGTTGGACCTACGACCTGCAGGGACAGCTGCTCGCCGCTGCCCGCGAAAGCGACTTTGTCGAGCCATTTCGACGCACCGACTGGCCGCTGACGGCGCTGTCGTGCCGCGAGCTGGGCGGCTTGATCTGGGTGGCGGTCGGGCCCGATCCCCTGCCTCTTGAGCAGCAGCTCGATCTGGTGCTGCAGGAGGCCGAGGCCCTGTTCAACCGTCCCCGCACGCTGTTGCTGCGCCAGGACCACACCCTCGACTGCAACTGGAAGATCGCCCACGACAACACCCTCGACGACTACCACGTCGCCATCGCCCACCCGACGACACTGCACCGGGAGCAGGGTCCCGTGCGTCTGTACCGCCATGTCCTGAGCGCCCATGGCAGTCTGCTGGCCACCCCTTATGGCGAGACGGGTGAGTTTCTGACCTTTGGTCTGGCCCCCTGGACCCACCTGTTGCTGTGGCCCGATGGTCGCCTCGCCCTGATCCAGTTTCCGCCGCTCGATCCGGGTCATTGCCGCATGGAGGTGTGGCTGTTGGGTGATGCGGGGCTGCAGCCCGCTGCCCAGGCCTGGATGGACGAGGTGCAGACCTTTCTGGCCGAAGATCGCCGCCTGGTCGAGGCAGCCCAGCTGGGGTATGCCAGCGGTCTGGTGCCGGGTCCGCCCCATCGTCTCGAGCAGCGCATCCTGCAGCAGCAAACGCTGTACGCCCGGCTGATGGATCTTGCGGCAATGCCCGCAAGCTGAGCGTCAGCACTCCAAGGCGCCCTGGCGGAGCCATTGCGCGATTGCCGTGTTGATGGCGTCCAGATCGGCCACCGGCATGGCGGTGTACGGCAGGGAGGGCAGGTAGCCATCGGGGCCGAATTCGGGGGTGATCGTGGTGACGCCCTGGCCGCGAGCCCGTTGGCGCTGCACAAACAGCTGCCAGCAGCGTCGATGGGCCTCAAGCGCGTCTGCCCACTCGGGCGCAAAAGGATGACTCACCGACGGCCCCTGGGCATGGCCCACCCGCGCGTGGATGTGATCGACCCGATCGGCGATCGCTGCAATCGGCGTCAGCTCGGGGGTCATCAACCGCTCGCTGACGGCACACCAGTGGCTGATGTCGGCTGTCAGGCGCAGGCCCGGGTGCTGTTGCACCAGCTGGGCGAGGCGCCAGGGGTTGTACAGGCTGCGGCTGCGGTGGGTCTCGAGGCTGACCGCAATGCCGCAGCTATCGATGCGCGCGAGCACCGCGTTCAGAAACTCATCCTGCATGGCGTCATCCCAGCTGTCGCTGCCGGTGATGACGCTGATGCGCGTGGGCTGTAAGGCCTCGGCCTGGCATAGCTGGGCATCCAGTTCAGCGACATGCTGCTGCCAGGAGCGGGACAGATCCGGCACGTAATCGCCGCCGGTCACCAGCTCCACAATCAGCTCCAGACCATCGCGGTGCAGCTGCTGCCGGACGACGTGGGGCGAGTCAGAGCACAGGGCCGGGTGCCGCAGATTGGCCTCCAGGCCATCGAAGCCCAGCCCCTTGGCCCTGGTGATGGCCTGATCGAGGGTGCCTGAGAATCCCCACAGGCTCTGAAACAGACGCAAGCGAGGCGGTCCGGCTGCGGCCATGGACATCCCATCCGCAACGGCGCCATCCATCACCCAGGGGTGGTTTCGGCGAACAGTTCGGGCTGAATCCCCAGGTAGACCGCTTCTTTGAACAGGGCCTGTTTGGCCTCGGCGTTGTTGTCGCGAACGGCGTGGGCGTAACGCTGCCGCAACGAAGCGATCAGCGCCTCACGTTGGGCTTCATTGCTCGCCATGAACGTCCACAGGTGGTCATCGATTTTAAGCCGCATGGCCCTGGCCTACAGGGTTTTGACAGGAGCGGACCGCAGGCGCTGCGACTCCCGCGCGAACGGTCACATTCCCTACCGATGGCGTGCGGGTCGTCTGTTGTGATGTGGCGATGACAACCGCACCCACCGATCTGATTGGGCGTCAGCAGCTGGCGCAGCTCAACTCCCTGCGCGATGGTCCCGGCTGGTTGCGTCTCTCGTCGCACCTGGGCCTCATCGTCGGCGCCGGCGTGATCTGGCGGCTCGACACCCTGCCCATGCCCCTGCGACTGCTGGGGTTGGGGGTCAGCGGGATCGGCCTGGCCACCTGCTTTGCCGGTCTGCACGAGTGCTGTCACCGCACCGCTTTTCGCAGCAAGCCGCTCAATGACGGGGTGGCCTGGCTGTTGGGGCTGCTGAGCTTCTACAACGCGACCTTTTACCGGCGCTATCACCAATGGCACCATCGCTACACCCACCAACCGGGGCTCGACCCTGAGCTGGAGGATCCGGTGCCCACATCCCTGGGGGCCTATCTGCTCGAGATCAGTGGCTGGAACTGGTGGACCGGCAAGCTGCGGGGTTATGGCCGCCTCTTGTGGGGTGACCCGTCCACCTATCCCTATCTGAACCCCGAGATCTGCGCGCAGGTCCGCCGTTCCGTGCGGCTCCAGTTCCTTGTTTATGCCTTGCTTGCCGGCCTGTCATGGGTGGACGGCAATGGTTTTCTGTTCTGGAACTGGTTGCTCCCCCTGGCCATCGGCCAACCGTTCCTGCGATTTCTGTTGCTGGCCGAACACACCGGCTGCGCCTACAGCTCCGATGGTCTGGATAACACCCGCACCACCCTGACGATCGCACCGGTGCGGTGGCTGATGTGGAACATGCCCTTCCACGCTGAACACCACCTGTACCCCTCACTGCCGTTTCATGCTCTGCCGGCGGCCCACCACTGGATCGGCCCCAGGCTGCAGCACCTGGATCCTGGATACCTGGCGGTCCACGCCCGGCTGTTGCCTCGTCTTGCCGAGCTCGGTCAGCCGGCATGAGCACAGGTCAGCCAGACCCCGCCCACGATCGCGTCTTTGAGATGGGGGATGTCACCCTGGCCTGCGGCAAGACGATCCCCCAGGCCCGCCTCGTCTACCGGCAGTTCGGCACCCTCAACGCCGATGGCACCAACCTGATCCTGATGCCGACGTCCTATGGCGCCCGGCCCGCTGATCTGGCCTGGACGGTGGGCACGGTGCTCGACCCTGAGCGGTGGTGCATCGTCATCGCCGGCCAGTTCGGCAATGGACTCTCCAGCAGCCCCAGTCATGGGGCCATGGGCCTAGCCGATCAGGGCTGGCTGGTGCAGCACAGTGACAACGTCGTCGCTCAGAAGCGATTGCTCGAGGAGCAGTTCGGCGTCGACCGGCTGGCCTTGATCTATGGCTGGTCGATGGGGGCGCAGCAGGCCTACCAATGGGCAGTGACCCATCCCGCCGCCGTTGAACGGATCTGCTGCGTCTGCGGCACGGCCCGCACCTCAGTTCATAACAAGCTGTTCTGTCTGAGCCTGCGGCAGGCTCTGACCGCCGATCCCCGCTGGAACGGGGCCGGGTTTGATGGCGACCCTGAGCAGGGTCTACGCACCTTTGCCTACATCTATGCCAGTTGGGCCGCCAGCCAGCCCCACTACCGGGGCATTACCGAGCCCCTCGAACAGCACGTTGAGCAACAGTGGCTGCCCCATTACCGCCGCCATGATCCCCGCGATCTGCTGGCCATGCTTGACACCTGGATGGCCCATGACGTCGCGCCGGCTG
>JBIPLV010000102.1:0-7141 GCA_044369475.1 Cyanobium sp.
CTTGATGCAGGTGCCGCTGGGAGCATCGGCCTTGCGGTTGTGGTGCAGCTCGGTGAGCTCGGCGAAGTCGTAAAAGCGAGCGGCGGCGGCGGCGGCCTGCTGCAGCAGCACCATGCCCACCGAGAAGTTGGGGATCACGGCACCGCCCACCGAGGCCTTGTCGGCAAAGGCGGCCAGATCAGCCAGCTGCTCCGGGCTGAGGCCGGTGGTGCCGATCACGGGATGCACCCCGTAGGCCATCGCCGCGCGGGTGTGCTCATAAACCACCAAGGGGTGGGTGAAATCCACGAGCACCGCCGCGCCACCCTGCCGGGCAGCCTGACTGGCCTGGCAGAGAGCTCCCTCGAAATCAGCGGTGATCGCCACATCCAGCTCGCCCAGCCCGAGTTCGTGGCCCACGTCGGCCCCCTCCTTGCCCGGTGTGGTGTCGATCGCCCCCACCAACTCGCAATCGGTGGCCGCCTGCACCGCCTTCACCACTTCGGCGCCCATGCGGCCCAGGGCACCAGCGACCACCACGGGGATCGGCGCCGGGGAAGTGGGGGTAGAGCTGGACATGGCAACGAAGAGCAATGGTCGGGAGCCTATGGCTCAACAGCCTGGAGCGCTCGCATCCCGGCGCCGCCCTCCGTAGATTCCTTGCCAGTGCTCACTCCCGCCGCGCGCATGTTCACGCAGGTCCGCTCCACCAACCGCCGCGTCACCCCGGGCGACGTGAACGGCCGGGCCGTGATGAAGGCCGTGTATGTGGTGCTCGAACCCCAGTACCAGAACGCCCTCACCCAGGCCGCCACCTCGCTCAACGCCCAGAACGGCCCCCTGGCGATCGAGTTGAGCGGCTACCTGATCGAGGAACTGCGCGACCCCCAGAACTACGCCGACTTCCAGGCGGATGTGGCCGCTGCAGATGTGTTCATCGCTTCGCTGATCTTCATTGAGGATCTGGCACAGAAGGTGGTGGAGGCGGTGGCGCCGCACCGCGACCGGCTCAAGGCGGCGGTGGTGTTCCCCTCCATGCCGGAGGTGATGCGGCTCAACAAGCTCGGCACCTTCTCGATGGCCCAGCTGGGCCAGAGCAAGAGCGCCATCGCCAGCTTCATGAAAAAGCGCAAGGAGGCCGGCGGCGCTGGCTTCCAGGACGCGATGTTGAAGCTGCTCAACACCCTGCCGACGGTTCTCAAATACCTGCCGGTTGAGAAGGCGCAAGACGCCCGCTCCTTCATGCTCAGCTTTCAGTATTGGCTGGGCGGCACGCCCGACAACCTCAGGAATTTCCTGTTGATGCTGGCCGACAAATACGTGTTCCCCAAGGGCGACAGCGACCGGCCGGCGGTGGTGGTAGCCGAGCCCGAGGTGTTCCCCGACCTGGGCATCTGGCACCCCCTGGCACCGGGGATGTTCGAAGACCTGAAGGAATATCTCAACTGGACCGCCAGCCGCAGCGATCTGAGCGAAACCGCTCGCAAGGGGCCGGTGATCGGCCTGGTGCTGCAGCGCAGCCACATCGTCACCGGCGATGAGGCCCACTACGTGGCGATCATTCAGGAGCTGGAATATCGCGGCGCCACCGTGATTCCGGTGTTCTGCGGCGGGCTCGATTTCACCAAACCGGTGAATGCCTTCTTCTACGACCCACTCAACCCCGAGATGCCCTTGGTGGATGGGGTGGTGTCACTGACGGGCTTTGCCCTGGTGGGTGGTCCGGCCCGGCAGGACCACCCCAAGGCGATCGAGGTGCTGAAAAAGCTCAACCGCCCCTACATGGTGGCCCTGCCCCTAGTGTTCCAGACCACCCAGGAGTGGGAGGAGAGCGACCTGGGCCTGCACCCGGTGCAGGTGGCCCTGCAGATCGCCATCCCCGAGCTCGATGGCGCGATCGAGCCGATCGTGCTGAGCGGCCGCGATGATGCCACCGGCAAGGCCCACACCCTTCAGGACCGGGTGGATGCGATCGCCGAACGGGCCATCCGGTGGGCCTCGCTGCGGGTGAAGCCCCGGGCCGAGAAGAAGCTGGCGATCACCGTGTTCAGCTTCCCTCCCGACAAGGGCAACGTGGGCACCGCCGCCTACCTCGATGTGTTCGGTTCGATCCACCGGGTGCTCGAGGAGATGAAGGCCAAGGGCTACAACGTGCAGGGTCTGCCCCGCGACTCCAAGGCGTTGATGGAAGCGGTGATCAACGACCCCGAAGCGCTCCAGGGCGCCCCCGAGCTGTCGATCGCCCACCGCATGAGCGTCGAGGAATACGAACGGCTCACCCCCTATTCCGAGCGGCTCGAAGAAAACTGGGGCAAGCCCCCCGGCAACCTGAATTCCGACGGCACCAACCTGCTGATCTACGGCCGCCACTTCGGCAACGTGTTTGTGGGGGTGCAGCCAACCTTTGGCTACGAGGGCGACCCGATGCGGCTGCTGTATTCGCGCAGCGCCAGCCCCCACCACGGCTTTGCGGCCTACTACACCTATCTCGAGAAGGTGTGGCAGGCCGATGCGGTGCTGCACTTCGGCACCCACGGCTCGCTGGAGTTCATGCCCGGCAAGCAGATGGGCATGAGCGAAACCTGCTACCCCGATTCCCTGATCGGCGCCCTGCCCAACCTCTACTACTACGCCGCCAACAACCCGTCTGAGGCCACGATCGCCAAGCGGCGCGGCTACGCCTCCACGATCAGCTACCTCACCCCACCCGCTGAAAATGCCGGCCTGTATCGGGGCCTCAAGGAGCTGGGTGAGCTGGTGGGCAGCTACCAGCAGCTGCGCGAGGGCTCTAGAGGCGTGCAGATCGTGAACGCGATCGTGGAAACGGCGCGCCAGTGCAACCTCGACAAAGACGTGACCCTGCCCGAGGTGGACGGCTCGGAGCTCGACCTCGACGGCCGCGACGGCGTGGTGGGGGCGTTGTACCGCCAGCTGATGGAGATCGAGAGCCGGCTGCTGCCCTGCGGCCTGCACACGATCGGCAAGCCGCCCACTGCCGAGGAGGCGATCGCCACCCTGGTGAATATTGCCGCGCTCGAGCGCGAGGAAGACGGCCTGCGTTCCCTGCCGGGCCTGCTGGCCGAGAGCCGGGGCCGCACGATTGCCGATGTGTACAAGGGCAACGACGAGGGCGTGCTCGCCGATGTGGAGCTCAACTGCACGATCACCGATGCGTGTCGCGCAGCGGTGGGCTCGATGGTGAAGGCGGTCACCGGCGCCGATGGCCGGGTGACCCTGCGCGAAAACTTTGGCTGGTTCTTCAAGCTGCTGGAGCAGTTTGGCTTCCAGCTGCCCAGCCCCTGGCTGAGCGCCTGCCGCAGCGCCGGCTTTGGCGCGGTAGACCAGGCCGAGCTCGACAAGTTGTTTGGTTATCTGCGCTTCTGCCTTGAGCAGATCTGCGCCGACATGGAGATGGAGAGCCTGCTCAAGGCCCTCGATGGCGAATACGTGCTGCCGGGCCCCGGCGGCGACCCGATTCGCAACCCCGGCGTGCTGCCCAGCGGCAAGAACATCCACGCCCTCGATCCCCAGTCGATCCCCACCCGCGCCGCGATCGCGGCCGCCAAGGTGGTGGTGGACCGGCTGATCGAGCGCCAGAAGGCGGAGCAGGGCGCCTGGCCCGAAACGATCGCCTGCGTGCTCTGGGGCACAGACAACATCAAGACCTACGGTGAATCGCTGGCCCAGATCCTCTGGTTCATCGGCGTGCGGCCGGTGGCCGATTCCCTGGGCCGGGTCAACAAGCTGGAGCTGATTTCCCTTGAGGAACTCGGCCGGCCCCGCATTGATGTGGTGGTGAACTGCTCCGGCGTGTTCCGCGACCTGTTCATCAACCAGATGGGCCTGATCGACCAGGGCGTGAAGATGGCCGCCGAGGCCGATGAGCCCCTGGAGATGAACTTCGTGCGGCGCCACGCCCAAGAGCAGGCCGCAGCCCAGGGCGTGTCGCTACGCGATGCCGCCACCCGGGTGTTCTCCAATGCCAGCGGCAGCTATTCATCGAATGTGAACCTGGCGGTGGAGAACAGCACCTGGGAGGAGGAGAACGAGCTGCAGGAGATGTATCTCTCCCGCAAAACGTTTGCCTTCAACGCCGACAACCCCGGCGAGATGAACCAAAACCGCGACGTGTTCGAATCGGCGATGAAAACCGCCGATGTGACCTTCCAAAACCTGGATTCGGCTGAGATCTCCCTCACCGATGTGAGCCACTACTTCGATTCAGACCCCACCAAGCTGATCGCGGGGTTGCGCGACGACGGCAAGGCGCCGGCGAGCTACATCGCCGACACCACCACCGCCAATGCCCAGGTGCGCTCCTTGAGTGAAACCATCCGGCTGGATTCGCGCACCAAGCTGCTCAACCCCAAGTGGTATGAAGGCATGCTGAACAGCGGCTATGAGGGTGTGCGCGAAGTGGCCAAGCGGCTCAACTTCACCCTGGGCTGGAGCGCCACCAGCGGTGCGGTGGACAACTTCGTGTATGAGGAGGCCAACGACACCTTCATCAACGATCCAGAAATGCGCCAGCGGTTGATGGATCTGAACCCCCACAGCTTCCGCCGCATCGTGGGCACCCTGCTGGAAGTGAACGGCCGCGGCTACTGGGAGACCAGCGATGAGAACATCGCCCAGCTGCAGGAGATCTACCAGGAGATCGAAGACCGGATTGAGGGGGTGACAGAGGGCTAACCGAGGGGTTGCATAGCTGCTGCACCAAGCGGGGGATGAGCTTTAGGGCTGATCCGGGCCACACCCCTCTGTGACCACAGCACTCCGCAAGAACAGGATCTGCGCAAGGATCAGACGGAGACTTATGGCTGCACTAGGCCTACCGAGATGGGCAGTTCGCCAACCGATTTGGGGCTGCGCACGGCCCGTATGTGGCATCCGCATCAGCCACTGCTCACACGAAATAGGAGAAGGCGTCAACCCCATCGATGGCGGTAGCCATGCCATCGCTGGCATCGTCGAGCAGGAGTGCAGCGGCCTCGTCAAGGCCGGCCAGGGCATCGGCAATGGGCTCAATCGCGGCCGGATCAGCAGCCCCATCTGCCGCAGCCGGAGCCTCGGTGAGCGCAAGCTCCAGCTGGAACCCAGCCATCACCTCATCGGTGACAGGGTTCTCACCCACAAACTGCTCCACAAGATCAGCCACGCTGGCAAGTTCAGGCGGCACCGCCTGCGGGTCGGGGACCACACCATCTTGCATCAAGACATCCACGGGTTGGCTGGTGGTTGCGGCGCCTGAAACCTGGGATTGGGCCGAACGCACGGCGAGGGCCATATCGTCCGCCACAGTGGTGCTTCCATCCTCTCGGGTGACAGCCATCTGGCCGTAGACGTGCACATCACCATCCGCGGCGGTATAGGCGCTGCTATTGGCGCTGTAGGCGAGGGCAATGCTAGTGATATCCCAATCAGCCAGGGAGGCAAATTCACCAGCATCCTGGGTACCATTCGTGTTCAGGTCTTGCCACACACCAAACAAACACCAAGACAGGTCGTTTGAGTTGAGAAGGCCATCCTTCACCCCCATCGAATCACCGTCGAAGTAAGCAGCCAGGGCCTCCATGTCGGTGGTCACATCGGAGCGATTACCCCAAAGCGTGAAAACGAATTCCTTCGCTTCAGCAATCAAGCCATCACCGTTGTAGTCATAGGCAAGAAGGCCGTCTTCAGCGCCAACCCAGGCGACATTGAAGGAGCCAAGGGGAGATTGGGTGATACCACTCTGCGCCACCGAGAGATAGTCAATACCATCACCTCCAAGGTCGATTGCAACTGGAGGAACTGTTGTGGCAGCTGGCAGGGCATAACTAAGGGTAAGCGTCGAGGTAGCCGTATCACCATCGCCATCTCTGACAGTATAAGTAACAGTCAGATTCATGGTTGCCACCAACGGAACAGGTGGCGCATAGGAATAAGCTCCCGTATCCATATCAATCTTGAAATTAGCGCCAGAAGCTGGGATGGTCCACTCTTTGGTGGCCGCATCAAAAGTGCCTGAAGTGCCAGAAGACCATGTTCCATCGTATCTATAAGTGACACCATTCACAACAACAGACTGAATCCAGCCACCATCAGCACCAGCGGCCGCATTGGTGCCATTCAGCAATGTGCCATACAGAGGAGGAGCAGTGATCGTATTATCAACGGTGGCATTGAGTTGATTCAAGTTACTAACGATAATGGCATCTGAATCGGCGCCGCTGCCAATCCCGTTGTAAGCAATGGGATTGAGATCTGTGGTACTCACATTAGGTCCAAGGCCGACGGCATGGGCCTTGATATCAAAATTTCCAAGGAAGCCAATCCAATCATCTTCTTCATCAGAATCAATGCCGTCGTCGCCGTTCTTTTCTGCAACTGGAACTTCGTCAAGGGTGCTAGTACCCATATCATTTGGGCCAGTTCCGTAGGTATCCTCAGGGGAACTGTACAGATAGCTTCGAGTTGGCGCACCGTCAGACAGGAAGTAGAGTATATTTTGACCATTGGCATATCTTTCTCCTGCACTAGTTGCAAAAGTATTCATTGCCATATTCAGGGCATCATCGTAGTTAGTGCCGTCGTAGGGACCTGCCACGGCGGAGATAGCTATCCCATTGATACTACTCTTTGCAGTGCTAGCGATTTGCCAAGTAGCAGCCCCCAGGACGCCCGCCCTACCATCAAATGTAATTACATTAACCTTGACATCCCCAAGCTCATCGTATTTATCAATAAGGCGTTCAACTGAGTCCTTCATCACTTCAAGGAAAGATAACTCTCGGCCGCTACTATTTAAAACGCCAGAGCGGTGAAGCATGCTTCGAGAAACATCAAGAATAAGAACTAAGTTTGTAGACAAAGGGGGTGTAGTCGCGTTCTGATTGACTGGATTAGCAGCTGGACCGTCATCCTCAAAATTGAGGGTCTGGCCGATGTTCAAGGTTGCGGCCTGGCTGTCGCCGTCGCCGTCGGTGATCGTCCCGGTCAGGGTGATCAGATCCGCCGCGTCCAGCGAGCGCGAGTCATCGTGGTTGCCCGTGTCGGTATGCACCACAGCCCGCAGCTGATCGAGCGTCACGCTGCCGGTGTCCTTATTGAGCGTCAGCGTGAAGACCACACCGCCCGTCGCCGAGGTGCCGGTCACCACCGAGCCATCGCCGTTCACCGT
>JBIPLV010000103.1:0-6967 GCA_044369475.1 Cyanobium sp.
CAACACTTCGCAGTTGCGGCTCGAGAAATCGCCGTAACGGTCGGAGAAGGCGGTGATCTCCGTGGGGCACACGAAGGTGAAGTCGAGGGGATAGAAGAACAGCACCACGTACTTGCCGCGGTAGTGGGAGAGGGTGATCTCCTTGAATTCCTGGTCCACCACGGCGGTGGCGGTGAAATCGGGAGCCTGCAGGCCAACGAGCCGGGACATGCTGGATGGGGTGAGAAAGGATTGAATGCCTCTGGAGTGGAACCACTGCCTCTGCTGCTCTCGCTTCCTGAACCAGACATCTGGCACGCGAAGCAAGAGAGCACGGTTCAGGACAAAGTCGGACCGACTTCCAGTTGCGACCTCAACAATTTATCACAGCTGTCCGGGCCCTGCGGCCATAGGCTGGACGTAGTCCCGTTTCAAAGAGAAGAGCATCCATGGCCTGGGAGCCAACTGTGCTGCGGAAATACAACACCACTGGTCACTTTCGGCTGCTGAGCCAGCTGCGCACCGAATTGAAGGGCAACCCGTTGGTGCGTCCCAAAGAGGGGCAGAGCATTGGCGAAGTCAACCGCAGCAAGTCGCTGATCCGCGCCATCGAGGGTCGCTCCCAGGGCTACGCCCGGGCACGCCGAGCCGCCGCCACTGCAGCACCCCAGCCCGTCCAGCTCCAGCTGCAGGCTGAACAGACCATTGAAGAGTCCGCTTCCTTCCTGGCCCGGCTCAATGCCGTCGACCTGCGCTGAAGGGTCCAGAAGACCTGCTTGCAAGCCATCAACAAAAAACCCCGCCTCGGCGGGGTTCATGGCGCAAACGCGCCAATGGCTCGGGGGAGACTTGAACTCCCGACCTTGGGGTTATGAATCCCACGCTCTAACCAGCTGAGCTACCGAGCCGCGGTGACCTGACTTTATCAGGCCCTACTCCCAGGCCCTGTCAGGCCCTGGGGGGCAGGAATTGGAGCGGGTTGGCGGCACCCGCGCTGGGTGGATGAATCTCGAAATGGAGGTGGGGTCCGGTGCTGCGACCGGTACTGCCCATGTGGGAAATCAAGCTGCCCTGTTCCACCTCCTGGCCTACCCGCACCATCAAGCGACTGTTGTGGGCATAAAGCGAGCGGCTCCCATCAGGGTGGGCGAGGGTGACCAGATAGCCATAGCCGCCGTCGTGCCAGCCGGAGAAGACGACACGACCTGCCTTGGCTGCAACGATCGGAGTACCGACATTATTGGCAACGTCGATGCCCTTGTGCATCCGCCCCCAACGCCAGCCATAGCCGGAACTGAAGACCCCCTTGGTGGGCCAGATCCAACCCTGAGCCGAGCTCGGGCCCTCAAAGGGCTTGTTGAGCTCGTCAAATCCAGGCAACTCGGGCCAACTCACTCCACCGCTGTTGGTGGGCATAAGACCAAGGGTCATTCGGGTGCGGCCCGGCGCCGACTGGGCAAGCCGAACCTGACTGCCAACCACCAACCGAGCCGTTTCCAGACCTGGGTTGAGGCGAAGCAGATCCTGCAGGGTCAGGCCGTAGCGCTGAGCAATCTTGAGCAACGTGTCCCCGAAGCGCACCACGGTGCGGTCTTCGACAGGGGGCAGGGATTGCAGGGGTGGGGAGCGGCGCAAGTCAGTGGTGTCAATCGCAGCCAGCTGCTTGATCTGACGGGTCTGATGGCTGGGAACCACCAGCCAATCGCCTTGTCGAAACTTGTGATCCTCGTTGACGTCATTGAGCTTGGCGAGGCGATCCTCATCGAGCCTCAAACTGCTGGAGAGCTCTTCAACACTGATTGGTTGGCGAACCTTGACCCAGATCCTGTCAGTGCTGGGTGAGGGAAGGGAGGCGATCTCGATATCGATGGAAGCTTTGTCGATGTCAGCAGGGGCCAGAGCGACGACCACGGCCGGAACGGCCACAGCACAGGGGATCAGGATTCGCAGACTCGTTTGCAAAGGCTTCATGCAGTTCGTTCCATCGGACAAAGCTCGAGGAGAAGCCGCCATCCCCAAGCCGGCCAGACAGTAGCGGACGGAACCCAAGGCCACAAGTGACCGTGGCGACAACGGAGATGGTCCAAGTCGCTAGATCCCAGTGGTGGCCTCGGATCCCGGCAACGTCAGGAGATCCTGTTGCCGCAGGCACTCGAAGAGCACCACCGCCACCGCCACCGACAGGTTGAGGCTGCGCACCCCGCACCGATCCGCGCGCGCCGCCCGGGCCATGGGAATCGTGAGGGCAACATCGGCGCCACCCAGAACGTCGTCGGGCAACCCATCACTTTCCCGGCCGAAGAGCAGCCAGTCGTCAGGACCGAAGCGCCAGTCGAGATAGGACTGGCGGGCATGGCTGCTGAAGGCGATCAGCCGTCCCCCATAGGCTGCTCGGTGTTCGGCAAACGCGGTCCAGCTGGCGTGGCGCTGCAGCGGCACAAGCGGCCAATAGTCGAGCCCGGCTCGCTTG
Source organism: Cyanobium sp. (assembly GCA_044369475.1). Lineage (GTDB taxonomy): Bacteria > Cyanobacteriota > Cyanobacteriia > PCC-6307 > Cyanobiaceae > Cyanobium_A. The sequence continues at coordinate 2,450 of JBIPLV010000103.1, forward strand.
AGCTGGCGATCATCGATCGTGAACCCCAGTGGTTCAACCAGGTGCAGGGGGGTCCCCGTCGCCGCGCAGGTGCGAGCCACATTGCCAGTGTTGGGAGGGATCTCTGGCTGATACAGAACAATCTGTGGCATGGTCATCCTGCGGGAACGGCCACGCTGTGGGCCCGCAGATCGAGGGCCCGACCAGCGACCACCAGCCACAGGGCGTCGCAGAGTGGAACCAGCTGCTGCTCGAGGGCGCCGAGGCGATCCCGGAACAGCCCGCCGATGGCTGTGGCGGGAACGACCCCCCAGCCCGTCTGCTCACTGACGAGCACCACGGGCACTGCGCAGGCGCTGAGGCTGGCCAAGAGGGCGCCGCATTCATCACTCCAGCGGTCACGATCATGTTCAAGGCCGGCCGCCACCCAGGTGCCAAGGGAATCCACCAGGGCCAGCCCTGGTGGCTGGAGGGCCTCAAGGGCTGCGCAGAGCTCGGCACCGACCTCGAGGGTGGTCCAACCTGGCGGGCGTCGGTCGCGATGGGCCGAGACGCGGGCTTGCCAGGCTGTATCGGTGGCCGTAGATCGGGGGCCTGTGGCCAGGTAGGAGACCGGCAAGCCGGATTGGAGTGCCAGATGTTCGGCCCAGCGGCTCTTGCCACTTCGGGCCGGCCCCAACACCAGCGCCAAGCGAGAGCAAGACTCAACCGCCACCATTCATGTTGCGCAGGGTGGCCACGGAAGAGGGCGAAACGCGGTTGAGGTAGCGGAAGATCCAGTACTTGAACACCGTGGCTAGCACCACCGGGAAAGTGGCGATGAACAACATGATGAAGTTCTCGCGGGCAGGCAATCCGAGGTGGTGGGCAACACCATCGAGCAACACCGTCCAGCCTTCTGGACTATGGAAGCCGACGAAGATGTCGGTAAAAAGAATGATCGCGAAGGCCTTGGCACTATCGCTGAGCCCATAGACCAGCTCATCAAGGAAGCCTCGCAACACCTGCAGATCGCGACGTCCGAACAGGCAGACCAGCACAAAGCCCAACAAGCCGCCCAGATCAGCCAACACGTTCTTGATGGCGTGGGTGCTTTCAAGGTCGGCCTCCTCCTTGAGCTCCAGGGCGCGACTGGACAACTGGGCCTGCAATTGCTCTCGGCTCGGCAAGGGGTTGCCGTTCAGCAGGGCATCAAATTCAATTTCCGCCTGGAAGACCCTCAGCTTTTCAACGGCCTGCTCCTCCAGCTTGGGCTTGGGGTAGGTGAGAAAAGCGTTGTCGGGGGCGAACCGATCGACCAACGGTGACACCACATAGGTACGGCTGATCTGCTGCACCAGAACCGGTACCAAAATCAGCAAGAGCAACACGCGCAGCGACACCAACGTGGAATCCCGACGACGGCGGAAGCCGGCCACCACATTGGCTTCCGCTTCCGGATCGAGTTGACGCCGCACCTGATCGACCACGCCGATCAGGCTGCGGGGCAGCACTTCCGGAGAACGACTGATTGCGGGCAGTGGATCCCGTTTGGCGCCATAGCTGGCGACCACTGTTTCGATCAGTTGGAACTGTCGGATCTCCTGGCCGGCCAGTTCGGCGCGGTGGGGCTCGAGGGTGATGAGCGATTGGCGGCACACCTCCAGGGCCGCCCGGAAGCGTCGCAACAGCTGGGCCTGGGCCGCACGCGGAATGCGCAGGTCCAGTTCAGGCCGCACAGGGCGATCGTTGTAGTGCTCCAGCTCGATGCTCTGGATCAACAGGGCCGACTCGTAACCCCGCTCAAGATCGTGGCTGAGATCGAGGGCCTGGGCGCGACCGAAAGCCCCCATCCAATTGGTAGGTGCCATGGGGTCAGCGCGAAAAAACCCACCAGGTGAGCATCGGCACCAAAGTGCCTAAAACCAGCAGTACCACCACCCAGGTGAAGGCATTGCTGGATGCTGTTTCCTCCTTAGTGGGAATGTTAGTGGGCTGGGTCACCACCTCAGCGGTGGTTGGTTCGCCCGGATCGTCGCCGCCCTCCAGCACGGTTAAGAGACGGTTCATGGCGTCGAGACTGCCCTGGCGATAGCGGCCGCCCTCGCGAATCGGCTGGGCCATGGTGGTGCGGGCCGTGCTGCGCAGCAAGCTTGGATCGAGCTGGCCATTGAGATCCGGGGAGGCCACTACCGCAGCGCTGTTGGTCTGACTGTCGATCAGAAACAGCAGCTGCAGGGGATTCCGGCCGGCCGCGGACCAGCGCTCCAGCACCTGGGCGCCGAGCTGGGGGAGGCTGAGGCCGTAATCCAGGCGATTCACTGTGATCAGGTGGGCATCCACCCGATCGGTTGAAAAACTCTCAAGCGTTTTGCTGAGTTCACCGATGGCAGCTCGGCTCAGCACATCTGCCGTATCCAGGATGCGCTCCTGGGGAGGTGTGTCGGGAAGCCCACTCGCCGCGATGGCCAGGGCAGGAGCTGGCCCAAGGCAAAGAAAAACTCCAAGCAGGGCAGCGATCAACCCTGGAAGGGAGAACCAGCGGCTCTTGTGCAGTGAGGGCGCCAACGAAATCGACCAAGCGTGGCCCTAGTTTGCCGCTTACGGGCCCTGCTGTCGCCTCCTGCTTGCTGATCATGGCCGCCTCCCTGCCTGCGCGGATCTGTCTGGGGTCAGGGGTCGGCGCCCTGGCCCTGGTGGTGCTCAACCAAACCACCTCTGCCAGCACAGATCCGGCTCTGGAGCGAGCCGCCGTGCTGGCCAGCTTTCTCGCGGTGGGCTTGATGTTGGTTGGGGTGTTGTGGACGCGGGCGGTGCCCGAAGCGGCAAGCCGGGTCGCCTTGGAGGGGCGGCAAGGGTTGGAACTGGCTGACGACCTGCCACCCGAGCTGGCCGAAGAATTGGGCTGGGGTAGCCAAATGCTCCTGACCGCCAGTCCGGCGGCTGTGGTGGTCGTGATGTGGCAGGGCCGCTGCCTGCTGCGGCGGGGCCTCCTAGCCGACTGCAGCTTTAACCCCGGGCCCATCTGTGCGCGCACGCAGGCGAAGGGCAGCGCCATCTCACTGGTGGACTTAAGTCTCTACCCGGGCCGCGACGAATTCGCCAGCCTGCTGCCGGGCCTGCCTTCGGCGGTGGTGCAACCGCTGGGAGACCAGGGCCTGGTGGTGTTGGGGGGCTGGTCGCCCCGCTGTTTCAGCCGCAGTGATCTGGTGTGGTTGGAGGGCTGGGCCAGACGGGTCACAGCGCGAATGGCGGTGCTTTCGGGCCCAGCTTGCGCGCGTCTCGACGCGGGGGAGGCACCGTCAACCGGCTCTCGACCCGACTCCCCGGACTGCTGAACACCACCTTTCCCTGTTTGGTCGCCACGCCTTGCAGTTGCTGGGCGCGGGTGACCTGCTGGAAGGCCGAGCGGCGCAACTCCACAGCACCTTGCGCCGTCACCAGGTTGGTCTGCCAGTTCCAGGTGCAGCGATTGGCGACAAGGGAATCGGTGGGTTGCTGGAGCCGGCACGCCTTTGGAATCACCAGGGTCTGGCTGGCACCCAGGGCCTCAAAACCCTGACCACTGAGCCGTGACTGATCGAGCTGGGCCCAAAACGGGTGGGGGCTACTGATGCGCTCCTGGGTCAACTCCAGGCGGGTGGCGCGCGCATCCAACCTCGCCTTGCGGCCTGGATCGAGCACCTGGACGGGGGCCTGCAGGTCGATCACTTGGCGCAAGGAGTTGCCGGTCAGCGAGGGAGACGTGAGGCTCTGCAAGCCGCTTCCCGTCAGCTCGCGCTCACCGCGAACCGGTCCGCGACCGACCAGCTGTCCAGTACCGAGGAACCAGTCGGCGGAGGAGAGAGCCAGGGTCCAGGTGCCATCGCCAGAGCGCTCCAGCAGCGGCTGCCCTCGCAACTCGAGCTTGTCTTGCTGAATCCAGAAGCGGGCCCGCCGGGCGGTGAGCCGGAGATCGCCTTGGCTCGCGCGGGGGCTCCGATCGATGTCCATCCGCTCCTGGCGGGGATACCAGCGCACGCGGGTGGCGGTCACCACCAGAGGCTTCGGCCCCAGCCGTTGCAGCTGGGTCGGCCCCTCCAGCTGCACCACTTCGCCGTCATTGATCACTGTGCCGCTGCTTGCCGTAATCGTGTACAGCGGCTTGCCTTTGGCATAAATGGTGCCGCGCAGGTCCCGCGCCTGGGCGACCCGGCGGCTGAGGTCATAACGGGCCTCCGGACTGCTGATCGCCCAGAGGGGGCGACCGCTGGGATCCTTCTGCCGCAGGTTGAGGGAGCGGAACACAAATGGTTGGGCCGGTTCCTCCTTGGTGGCTGGCGCCTGGCAGCCGGCCAGCAGGGTGGACAACGCAAAGCACGCCAGGCTGACGGACAGCAGAAGCTGCGGCAACCGCCGGTCGGGGCGCATCTTCACAGGGGAGTCTCGAGCTCGAGCCGCTGCATCACCGGCTGGGGTTCGATCAGGGGCAGTCCAGGCTCCAACGCGCCCCACCGCTGAGCCGCACACCAAGGCGATGGCGCACTCACGGTGGTGCCAACGCCACTGTCAAAGGCCTGC
>JBIPLV010000022.1:0-22484 GCA_044369475.1 Cyanobium sp.
TGGCGGACTTGGCGGCACGGGATCCGGAGCAGCTGGCTGTGCAGCTGGCGGTGTATGGCGAGCAACACCGCGAGATTGCCGCTGAGCTGGTGGCCCAGGCCCGGGTGCAGGCCTCAGGAATCCCCCAGCGGTTGGGGGAGGGGCTGGCGCTGCCTGAGCTCGCCGGTGCCCCTGGGGTGTTGCTCTACGACATCGAATCCGATCCAGATGCCCGCGATGATTTCCTGCACGGTTTCCTGGTGCTGGAGCGCGATGGGGCCGGCGGTTGGAACGAGGCCGGGGCCCGGTATCAGCCGTTGCTGGCCCTGCAGGAGCACGGCGAGCAGCGGCTGTGGCAGCGGCTGCAGCGGTTGCTGGCGCGCTATCCCGAGTGGCCGGTGCTGCACTACGGCGAAACCGAGGTGATCGGCCTGGTGCGCCTGGCCCAGCGCCAGGGGGCCACTGAGGCCGAGGTGCAGCAGTTGCGCGGGCGGATGCTGGACGTGCACGCCCGACTGCGCCGCCACTGGCGGCTGCCGGTGAGCAGCTATGGCCTCAAGGCGGTGGCCGGTTGGCTGGGTTTTGCTTGGAGCCAGAAGGGCGTCGACGGGGGCCGCTGCCTGTTCTGGTGGCGCCAGTGGCGGCAGTGGCGCGGTGCGGGCGGCTCCCGAGGTCAGGCCAGTCGCCACCAGCTGCAGCGGATTTTTCTCTACAACCGCGACGACAGCCGGGCCACCTGGGCGGTGGTGCGCTGGCTGTTGGCCAACGACTGACGCTCGAAGACTGACGCTTCAGGGTTGACGGCCGGCCCCGACGGGCGGATCCACGAAGGCTGGTGGTCGCGAGAGGTGCAACGTTGGGGCCTGAGAGCCTTCACCGGCCCAGAGTTCGCGATCCTGCAGGGCCTGGCGACGCACCAGGGCCAGGCCGATCCACATCCCATCCCCCAGGGCCAGGGCCGAGGTGATCTGGCCCGCCCGGCTGCTGCTTGAAGCCCCGTTGTCGGCCCCCTCCAGACGGAACAGCGCCGTGCACGGCGCCAGTGCGTCCGCGGCCCCCTCGGGCACGCGCCCGTGCCAGCGCCGCAGCTGCTGTTTGACCCCGTCGTAGGTGGCCAGCTTGGCCAGGGTTTCCTGGCCCACATAGCAGCCCTTGCTCAGGCTCACCCGATCGGCCAGCCCCGCTTCAAACGGATTGGTGTCGTCGTTGATCTCCCCTGGGGCGGCCGGTAGGCCTTGCTGGAGGCGCCAGCGCTCCTGCTCTAGGGCGGTGAGTGGGGTGCGATCGGCCAGCCATGGGGGCAGCTCTGCCTCCGCCAGCAGCAGCACCTGCTGGCCCAATAGCCAGCCGCCGCCCGTGTCCAGAGCCTGCCACTGGCCCGCTGGGGCCTGGGGCAGGGCCGCGAGGGCGTCGCCCAGCGGCATGATCCAGCGCGCCGGCATCACGGGGCCCAGCCGCACTTGATCGGCGGGAAAGAGCACCCGGTCGAGACTGTGCCAAACGGTTTCGGCATCGCCGCTGCCCAGCAGCAGCCAGGCGCCTTCGTCATCCACCAGCACCTCGGCCAGGGCCCGTAGCCGGCCGGTGGCGGTGATGCAGCAGGTGGGGATCCAGCTGCCGGGACTGCTGCTTTCGATGGCAGCACTGGTTTGGCCATGCAGGAAGCGTCGTGTGTCGGCTCCATCGAGCCGGATCAGGCTGGTGGCTTGCTCCCAGCGGCGCGGCCCGGTTGGTTGCCAGCTCCAGGGGTCGGGGCTCATGACGCGGCCTGGCTGGCGGCGATGGCCGAGGCGGCAGCGGCCACCTCTTCGAGCAGAAACAGGCTGCGCAACTCCAGGCCGGCGGTGGTCATGGCTTCAAGGCCCCCTTCCTGGCGATCCACGATCGTCACCACCCGTTCCACCCGAAAGCCCGCCTCCCGAAGCTGGTGCACAGCTTTGAGCGAGGAGCCGCCGGTTGTTACCACATCCTCCAGAACGGTGATGGTGCTCCCTGGCTCCGGCAGCGGACCCTCCAGCCAGGCGCCGGTGCCGTGGCCCTTGGCCTCCTTGCGCACGATTAGGGCATCGAGCCCGCGGCTTCCCAGGGCGGCCCGCATGGCCACGGCGCTCACCAGCGGGTCGGCCCCGAGGGTGAGGCCGGCCACGGCCCGGGCCTCAGGCTCCACCTGCTCCAGCATCAAGGCCCCCAGCAGGGCCAGCCCGGTGCCGCTGAGGCTGACGGGCTTGCAGTTGACGTAGTGGTGGCTGGTGCGTCCAGACGCCAGGGTGAAGCTGCCGTGGCGATAGGCCTTGGTGGCGAGCAGGGGCAGCAGCGCTATCCGCATCTCGGCTGGGGTGGCCGTCAGAGAGCTGGCAGCCAGGGATTCGGCAGCCGGGGAAACGGTCGACAAGAGCTGGTGCAGATGCAATTGGTTGTCTAGTTTGCGGCCAACGTGACGACACCCGCTGCTGGGTTGACTGGATCGATGGTGATTGCCACCTCTTCCACTTCCAATCCCCCCCCACGCCGCAACGTCGTCTGGGCTGCAGCCGCCAGTTGGGCTTTCGCGGCCAGTTCGGCAGTCTCTGGTTTGCTGATCGCTCCAGCCTGGGCGGGGCCGGTGGTGTGCACCACCACCCTCGAGGCCCCGGTGGTGGGTGGCCAGCCGAGGGGTGGCGATGCCACGGGGCCGGTGGAGGTGACCCGCTGCGGCGTGGTGCAGACCACGCCCGAGCTGATGGAGAGGCGGTTTTACAGCTACACCGCTCCCTACGCCCGAGGCGTCAGCCTCACCAACCAGATCACCGATTTGTTCGGAATTGCCATGGGGGGTGGCGATGGCACCAAGGTGATGGGCTTCGGCTTCCCCGACCAAACGATCATCTGGGATGGCACCGCCGTGGAGAACACTCATCGGGTACTGCTGGAGCAGCAGAGCGACCCCATGCCTTGGCGCACGGGCGATGTGCCCAATGGCTATACCGGCAGCCTCGGATCCGGCGCTGGTGGTTCGGGGGGTGCGGCTGCCCGGGGCACTGGCTGGCAGGACGGGGGCGCGAGCTATGGCGCGCTGGTGCGGGGCCTCTGGTAAGTCTGGGTGAACGGGCTTCGGCCCATGGGGGGGTCTAGCAATCTGGTGAATGCAGCGAACTCATAATTCGCCTTAGCCGAGTTCGATCCTCGGGACCCCCATCCATCTCAGCGCAACAGCCAGCCCGATTTGGTGGCTGCTTCTATTCTCGGCTCACCGATGGCGTCCCTGGTGGGGCTTTCCGTGATCCAACTCCTGGCGTTGGCCATCCTGCTGGCCCTGCTGGCGTTCTTTGCCGCTGGGGAATTCGCCCTGATTCGCCTGCGGCCAAGTCGGGTTCAGCAGTTGCAGGAGGCTGGCGAGCCCGGGGCCCAGGCCGTGGCGAAACTGCAGCACCGGCTGCGGCGGGTGCTGGTGGCCACCCAGTTGGGAGCGGCTCTGGCCCTGGTCGCTCTGGGTTGGGCAGGGCGGGGTCTGGCCGAGCGGCTGGGGGCCTGGCTGGGGAGCCAGAACGGGATGGGCTCGGCTCCCCAGGGATGGCTGGATGCGGGCGTTTTTCTGCTCTTGGTGTTGCTGGCAACCGTGCTGGGCGGCTTGCTGCCCAAGGCCTGGGTGTTGCATCGGCCGGAGGTCTCCGCCCTGCGGCTGGCGCCGCTGCTGGATTCGGTGATCGGCAGCCTGGCGCCCTTGCTGTCGCTGCTGGAGCGCTTCAGTGGCACCCTGCTGCGACTGTTGGGGCTTCCCCGCAACTGGGATGAGCTGGTGCCCGTGCTCTCCGCCGGCGAGCTCGAAACTCTGATTGAAACCGGCAGTGTCACGGGTCTGATGCCCGATGAACGCAACATCCTCGAGGGGGTGTTTTCGTTGCGCGACACCCTGGTGCGTGAAGTGATGGTGCCGCGCTCCGGCATGGTCACCCTGCCGCTGGAGGTGAGCTTTGCGGAGCTGATGCGGGAGGTGCACGACACGGCCCATGCCCGCTTTCCGGTGATTGGCAGCTCCCTGGATGATGTGCGTGGCTTGCTGGACCTGCGCCGTTTGGCCGATCCGATGGCTCGGGGCCTGCTCAGTGCCGACACCCCCCTAGCCCCTTACATCACCCCGGTGGCCCGGGTGCAGGAGAGCACGCCCCTTGCAGAGCTGTTGCCGCTGATTCGCAGCGGTCAGCCCTTGCTGGTGGTGGTGGACGAGCACGGCGGCACCGAGGGCCTGGTGACCGTGGCCGACCTCACCAGTGAGATCGTTGGAGATGAGGACGATTCCCTCGAGGCGGCCCAGGATCTGCAGCAACTGGGCGAGGGGTGCTGGTCGGTGGCCGGTGATCTCGAGATCTTTGAACTCAACCGGCAGCTGGGCCTGCAGTTGCCTGAGGCGGAAGGCCATCACACCCTGGCGGGCTTCCTGTTGGAGCGGCTCCAGCACATCCCTGCCCCGGGCGAGGGCCTGCGCTGGAAGGGGCACCAGTTTCGGGTGCTGGCCATGGATGGGCCCCGCATCGAACGCGTGCAGATCGAACGCCCGGTGGCGGAGTCGATCCCTGATAATGCGATCAGCCGTGAATCCCAGCCATGAACCCTGTGCGCGTGGGTGTCATCGGCATCGGCAACATGGGTTGGCACCACGCCCGGGTGCTGAGCCTGATCAAGGACGCCCAGTTGGTCGGTGTGGCCGACCCGGACGCGGTCCGCGGCGAGCTGGCCACTCAGCAGTTCGGCTGTCGCTGGTTCCCGTCCTATGAGGCGATGCTGCCGGAGGTGGATGCGGTCTGCATTGCGGTTCCCACCCTGCTGCATCACCGGGTGGGTCTGGCCTGCTTGAAGGCGGGCGTGCACGTGCTGATCGAGAAGCCGATTGCCGCCAGTCAGGAGGAGGCCTCGGAGTTGATCCAGGCGGCCGATGCGGCGGGGCGGCTGCTGCAGGTGGGCCACATTGAGCGGTTCAACCCCGCCTTCCGCGAGTTGGTGAAGGTGGTGGCCAATGAGGAGGTGGTGGTGCTGGAGGCACGGCGCCACAGTCCCAACGCCGATCGGGCCAACGATGTGTCGGTGGTGCTCGATCTGATGATTCACGACATCGATTTGGTGCTGGAGCTGGCCGGGGCCCCGGTGATTCGGTTGGCGGCTGCCGGCGGTCGCAGCGCCGAGGGACCGATCGACTATGTCAACGCCACCCTGGCCTTCGCCAATGGCGTGGTGGCCAGCCTCACGGCCAGCAAGATGGCGCATCGCAAGATCCGCAGCCTCTCGGCTCACTGCCGCAGCAGCCTGGTGGAAACCGACTTCCTCAACCGCACGCTGCACATTCACCGCCGTGCCCATGAGTCGGTGAGTGCCGACCATGGTGAGTTGGTGTATCGCTCCGATGGGGTGATCGAGGAGGTGAGCACCACCTCCATCGAGCCCCTGTACGCCGAGCTCGAGCACTTTTTGCAATGCGTGCGCGGCGAGGAGACTCCGGCGGTGGGTGGTTTGCAGGCCTCCCGGGCCCTGCTGCTGGCCGATCTGATCGAGCAGTGTGTGGAGCAGCCCAACCTCTGCATGAGCCTTGAGGTGCCGATCTAGGACGCTTTGGCTGGGTCGGTGAGCTGGCGAAGGGCTTCGAGTTGCCAGCGGCGGCAGTCGCCAGGCGACGCCAGGTAGAAGGCATCCCAGGCTTCCGCCTTGTGGAGGCCGTACAGCTCGGGCCCGATGTCGGGATGGCGTTGCTGCCAGCCCACCCGTACGGCGTGCCCGATCACCACGTCCAACACCAGGTCGTCGTCAAAGATCACCTCCGGGTTGGCGCCCACGAAGGCGATCAGGGTGATCAGGGTTTCGGTGCAGAGCTGGCGGTAGTCGGGGGCTTCGATCTTGCTCAGCAAGTGATCCACAAGGGCAGCGAAGTTGCGTTCGCCGGGGGTCTTCTCGCTCAGCAGCGGCGCACTGTCGAGGCGGTTGCGCTTCTCGAGCTTGTCGCCGATCACGATGCCGCGGCAGTGGTGCAGCAGATCCCAGATGCCGGGGTAGAAATCGCGGGGTACGCGGCCCAGGGCCCCAAGCCGTAGGCGGTGTTGCAACCAGCAGCCCTCCTTGGGTAGTTCCTCGAGCGGATCGGGCACATCCCAGCGCACCCGGCCGCTCACATGCAGTTGCTCCTTGCGCTGCAGGGCGGCCTTGGCGTGTTCCAGGTCGGCCAGCACCGCTCGCAGGCGGCGTTGGATGGCGTGGGGGGGCTGGTCGCAGAGGGCCTCGAAGGCATCGATCGGGCTGAGATCGCTTTCTGTGGCCAGTTCACTGGTGAGCAGCAGCAGCAGTTGACCAAGTTGCAGGGTGAGGCTGCCGCTGAGCAGCGCTGGCTCGTGGCGGGCCAGGCCATCGAGGGCGAGCAGCAGCTCCTGCTGCAGCATCCTCTCTCGGCCGTCTTCGCCGCTGAAGCGCTTGATCATGGCGGCGATGCTGGCGCTGCCCTGGGGTTCGCTGATGCGGGAGTCGCTGGTGTAGTTGCGCCCCACCACCACCTGCTTCTGGCGTACCAACAGGTCGGTGAGTGCATCCTCCAGCTGGGGATGCACCAGATCGAGGGCTCCGGCAACGCGCCGCACCACGTTCCAGTCGGCTTCGGCCAGGGCCCGGCGGTACACCTCTTCCAGCAGCGCCTGCAGGCGCACCGGCTGGTTGCCGGCGGGCCCCTGCAGACGCGAATCGGGGCCCAGGCGACGCACCAGCTGTTCGAGCACTTCGCCCTGCTCTTCCAGGGAGGAACTGCGCCAGAGCCGCTCGGCGAGGTCGCCGATGCTGATGTCTTGGCGCTCGAGGTCCTGCTCTTCGCGGGCCGACAAGGGCGTCTGGCTGGTGCTGGCCCGCAGCGGGGTGGGGGCCGGGGGCTGGGGCAGCGTCGCAGGGCCCGCCTGGGGTGGCAGCTCCACCCAGCTGCCCTGGTCCAGCAGGTCCGCCAGGGTGCCTAGCTGCACCGGCACGCCGTCCAGCAGGCCAGCTTGCAAGTCCCTTCCCAGCCGCAGAAAGGCCTCCGGGTTGGTCTGGAAGGCCCCCTCGGCCACAGGGATCAGCAGCAAGGGCGCGCCGCTGCCCCGCCAGTGGCGCTGCAGCAACCGCAGTTCGGCTGTCACGGCATCGACGAGTTGTTCCGGATCGTCGGCGAGGTAGAAGTTGTCCTCCTCCAGCACGGCCGGCAGGAAGGCCAAGCTGGTGTCGCCCTGGCGGTACAGCCGGGCCGTGGCCATGGTTTCCATCCGCACGGGTGGGTGGCCGCTCAACCCCAGGACCGGGTTGGCGCCCACCTGGGTCATGCGCATCGCCAGCTACTGGGAGCTGGCGATGCGCACGGCTGCGGCGTGCTCAGCGCCATGGGCCACCGGCAGGCCGGCGGCCTCCAGGGCCGCGGCGATGCCGGCCTGGGCCGGCACCAGAGCCACCAGCACCTGGTCGGCCCCGAGGGGGCTGGACCGGCGGCGGCCGATGGGGTCCAGATCGTCTGGGCTGATCAGCCCGTGCAGCAGCAGGTCGGCGAGCCAGGTGAGGCTCTGGGTCCACAGCAGCGGCACGTTGGGATTGGCCACCCGGGGTTGGCTGCCCGGCTGGCGCCGCTCGGCCTCGATCGCTTCTTCGGGCACGAGATAGAGCTCGGGAAGCAGTGCGCCCCCCTCCTGCTCCAGGCTCACCTCCGCCAGGCGCTGGCGCCACTGACGGGCCTCATCCCAGCGCTCTTCGCAACAGGCGGTGATCAGCTCGTAGGCCCAGAACAGGGGCCACTCGCATTCGATGTGCTCGAACTGGGCCAGCTCCTCCCGCTCGTAGTGCAGGCGGGTGTGGTCTTCGACCACGGTTTGGTGGCCATCGCGGCGGAAGCGCTTGTAGCCATAGGTGCCGCCCAGCTCGGCGCGGATCTTGGCGCGGGTGCGCTGCGCCAGCTGGGGATCTTCCACCGCCCAGGCGGGGTAGCCAATCACCGAAAGACAGGCGCTATCCACCTCCTTGCTGGCCGACTCGCGCGGCAATAGGCCGCGCAGCGCCCGCCGCAGCCGCACGATGGCGTCGTGGGGGATCACCAGACAGCAGCTGCCATTGCCGTGGGGGCCGTAGAGATCCAGGCCTTCGAGGGCCTCCAGGGCCGCCTTCACCAGGCCGATGGAGCTGGCATTGCGTTCCGGCAGGCCGTGGTTGCCCTTGTCACCACGCTCCCAGATCCCGTAGTCGGCCACGCGGTAGGCGCGAGCCACGTAATACACCAGGTTTTGCACGAAGTCGCATTCGTGGCGGCTTTGCACCACCACCAGCCCCGAGCGGGTCAGCTGAGCCAGCTGCAGCAGAAACAGCGCCGTGGCATCGAGCTGCAGATGCCCCCAGCCGTCGTCGGCCACCACAGGGCCACCGCTGGCTGTGTCGAACTTGGCGTGGATGGCGTGCAGCCGGTGCAGGCTGTGCTTGAACCGCTCCACCTTCGGGGCCTGGCGCAACATGGCAGTGAGCAGGCCGCGCATCAGCTGCAGCACGCGCCCTTCGAGTTCATAAACCCGGCGGCTCGGTCCCCGCAGCCGGCGATGGGCGAGGGCGAGTCCCCAGACGCATTGAATCGAGTAAATGCAGTCGCGAACCCAGGCATCGGCGTAATTGCCGTGCACGGTGTGGGCCGTGCTGGCAGGCAGGAGACCCGTGATCGGGTGCTGCCGGCTCAACACCACCCGATCAATCTGCTGATCGAGCTCCTGCAGCACGACCCAGGCTTCGGCAGGATGGGTGCCGATCGCGTCTGGTGGCGCGGCCGAACCGGTCATTGGCAGGGATTGCGCCATGGGTGCACCAGTGCCAGTGGTAAGCCAGCTATCGATTCTCCACCCCCACCCCACCCCCAACCCACCCCCAATGGCAGCAACGGCAACCGAGCCACGGCGCACCAGCGTTTTGGGGGTTCCGGTGGACGTCTGCACCGACGTGTGCGAAGCGGCCTTGGCCCTGCGGCAGCGGGGCGGCGGCCAGATCGTCACCCTCAATGCCGAAATGACGATGGCGGCCAAGGCCGACCCTGCCCTGGGCGCGGCGGTCGCTTCGGCGGCGCTCGTCATTCCCGACGGTGCGGGGGTGGTGTGGGCCCTGGGGCGGCAGGGGTTCCGGGTGCGCCGCAGTCCCGGCATCGAGCTGGCCCGCGACCTGCTGGCCCATGCCGCTGCCCACGGCTGGAGGGTGGCACTGGTGGGCGGCTCACCGGCGGTGATGGATCAGCTCACCGCCCGCTTGCGCCAGGAGCTCTCCGGGCTGCAGCTGGTGCTCTGCGCCCATGGCTACCAAAGCGCAGAGGCTTGGCCAGCCTTGGAGCAGCAGCTGGTCGGCGCCCGTCCGGATCTGGTGTTGGTGGCCCTGGGTGTGCCCCGGCAGGAAACCTGGATTCAGCAACTGCCGGGGCGCCGGGGTGGTCTCTGGATGGGCGTGGGCGGCAGCTTTGATGTCTGGGCAGGGTTCAAAAAAAGAGCCCCCACCTGGATGGGAGCTCTGCAGATCGAGTGGTTGTACCGCTTGGTGCAGGAACCGAGCCGCTGGCGGCGCATGCTGGCCCTGCCGGCCTTTGCTTGGTCGGTGTTGCGGCAGGGGTAAGGCCAGATCGCCCCAGGGGTTGGGCGCTGTCGGAACTGGACTTCCGCGACAACCGAATGCTCAGCGGAAACCGATCGTTCAGCGGAAACCCACAGAGGCCTGCCACACGAAGGCCAGCAGAAGGAAGAACAGGGGGATGATCGGCAGGATGTCGACCAGTGGACCGAAGGCCTGGTAGGCCTCGGGGAGCTGGGCCAGGGTCTGCAGGGCGTAGGCGGCCATCCCGGAAATCACTGTGCGTGAGGCGGACGCTACCACGTGTGGGCGGCTGGGGAATCGGCGTTCCACGGAGCGAAATCCTCTGCAAAACAGCCGTCCCGGATCGCCTTGCCCATGGCGCTGCTGAAGCGCACCAACTGGGTGACGTTGTGCAGGCTCAACAGGATCTTGCCCAGCAGCTCCTCGCTCTTGATCAGGTGGTGCAGGTAGGCCCGGGTGTGGTTTCGGCAGGCCGGGCAGGCGCAACTGGCATCCATGGGGGTGTGGTCGTGGCGGAAGCGGGCGTTCTTGAGGTTCCAGCGCTCGCCGCCCACCAGGGCCGCACCATGGCGACCTAGCCGGGTGGGGATCACGCAATCAAACAGGTCGAAGCCATTGGCCACGGCGATCGCCATCTCCCGCAGGGTGCCCACGCCCATCAGGTAGTGGGGCTTCTCCTCCGGTAGCAGCGGCCCCAGCTGGCGCACGATCCGGTGCATCTCCTCTGCGGGCTCGCCCACGCTCACGCCGCCCACGGCGATGCCCGGCAGGCCCATCGAGGCCACCACCCGCGCCGATTCCTGGCGCAGATGGGGAAAACAGCCGCCCTGCACGATGCCGAACAGAGCCTGATCGGCTTTGCTGTGGCTGGCGATGCAGCGCTCCAGCCAGCGATGGGTGCGGCGACAAGCAGCGGCCACATCCGCTTCGCTGGCGGGGTAGGGCGGGCATTGGTCGAAGGCCATGGCCACATCGGCACCGAGGGCCATCTGGATCGCCATCGAGCGCTCGGGGGTGAGCTCGATCCGGGCCCCGTCGCGCGGGGAGCGGAACACCACGCCGTGGTCGTTGATCGTGTTGATGTCGCCCAGGCTGAACACCTGGAAGCCACCGGAATCGGTGAGCATCGGGCCGTCCCAGCCCATGAAGCGGTGCAGGCCGCCGGCGTCGGCCACGATCGCCTCGCCCGGCTGCAGATGCAGGTGATAGGTGTTGGAGAGCACCATCTGGGCGTCGGTGGCGCGCAGCTGATCCGCCGTGACGCCCTTCACCGTGGCCAGGGTGCCCACCGGCATGAACCGGGGCGTGGTGACCACGCCATGGGGGGTGTGGAAGCAGCCGCAGCGGGCCCGCGTGCGCGGGCAGCGGGCCGTAATGGCGAAGGAAAAGGCGGGTGGGAAGCTGATTGCGCCGAACCGGTGCTGTTCTGACGCTAGGTGTCGCTTGCCGAAGCCTTTTTCTCCCTGGATTCCGGGCTGGCTCGCCGACCTGGCGGGGGCCTGGGTGTTTTATTCCGTGCTGCCGGCCTGGCCTGGTGTGCCGCTTCGCTTTGAGCGCATCGCCCGCTTTGGCCCCCTGATTGGCCTGGTGCTGGGCGGGCTCCAGGCCCTGTTCTGGGGGCTGTCGGCAGGCTGGTTGCCGTTGGGTGCCCAGGTGGCCGTGGTGCTGGCCCTCGGGTTGATCCTCACTGGCGGGCTGCATGTGGATGGGGCGATGGACACAGCTGATGGGCTGGGCGCCGGCCCCCGGGCCCTGGAGGCGATGGCGGACAGCCGCGTGGGCGCTTCCGGGGTGCAGGCCCTGGCCGTGCTGCTCCTGCTGCGGGCGGCGGGCCTGCTTTGCCTGGCGGCGGCGGCGCCTTCAGCTCTGCTTTGGGCGGCCTTCTGGGGCCGGGTGGCCCCCCTGTTGGCGATGCAGTGGTTCCCGTATCTGCGCGAGCAGGGCAGCGCTGGCTTCCACCGGCAGCACTGGCGGGGACTGGCGGCGGAGCTGGCACCGGCGCTGCTGGTGCTGCTGCTGGCGCTGGTGCTGTGGGGTTGGCTCGGCGCCCGCCCCCCGCAGGTGATCGGCCTGGTGCCAGCGGTGCTGGTGCCCTTCTGGCTGGGGCGCCGCCTCGGCGGCCATAGCGGCGACAGTTATGGCGCCTGCGTGGAGTGGGCCGAAAGCCTGGCGCTGCTGCTTAGTGGCCTAGGGCTGCGGCTCCTGGCAGCCTGAGGCAAAAGGCATTGCCCTGCAGGGGCAGCTCCGGCGCCACGGCGGCGGGGGGCACCACCAGGTTGAGTTCACCGCCAAGGCCCTGGGCCAGGTCCTGGCCCAGGGCCAGGCCCAGCCCCGTGCCCGGCAGGTTCTGGCCACCACGCCCCCGAACTCCCCGCTCGAAGATTGTGTCCCGCTCCTCAACCGCAATCGGCGACCCGCCGTCCCAGACGGCGAGTTGCCAGCCACCTCCGGCGAGCGGCTGGCAGTGGAGTCCGATGGTGCTGCCGGCGGGGCTGTAGCGGAAGGCGTTGTCCAGCAGGTTGGCCAGGATTTCGGCTACGGCGCCGCTGTCGCCATGCCAGTCGGGCATGCGGGCGGGCGGCTGCCAGGGGCGACCCTGCAGGGCGGCGGTGGCGGCAGCCCGCTGCAGCAGCGGCTCTAGCCAATCCGGTAGGGGTTGGCCCTCCGGCCCCACCAGCCCAGGTGGAAGCAGCAGGGGCTGGGCCGCCTCGCCGGTGACCGCCGGTGTTTCGCTGCGGCCCAGCTGGCTGAGGGCATCGACGTAGCGGTTGAGCTGGCGCTCCTCCGCCAGCAATCCCTCCACCAGGGGGCGGTTCTGGCTGTCCTGGTCCAGGCGCCGCAGCAACAGCTGGCCAAAGGTGCGTAGGGCGGACAGGGGGTTGCGCAGCTGGTGAAGCAACAGGCCTAGCTCCGCCTCCTGTTGCTTCAGGGTTTGTTGCAGCCGCTGTTGTTCCAGGTCGAGGCAGAGGGCTTCGGTAAGACACAGGGCTACGGCCTGCAGTCGCTGGCCAAGGGTGTCGGGCCAGGGCAGCGTGCTGGTTTCCACCTGGATGGCTCCCAGCAACACGTTGTGGTGACGCAGCGGCAGCCAGCGCCGTTGTTCGGCCGGCCAGCGCAGCGGGCTGCTTGCCTCCACGGCAGGGAGGGCGCGGCCATCGCTGGGCCACTGGCCAATGGGAACCAGGCTTGGGGCGCTGCCGTTGCCGGGTTGGGTGACGTACACGACCAGCGACTGCAAATCACCCCTGTCGGCAAACTGGGCCAACTGAAAGCGAAGCAGGCTCAAAAACCTTTCTGAGACTTGCATCTGAGCCAATCAACCGCCGGCCTGCCGAAAAAAATTTTGGCAAGGGCGTGGGAAAACCGAGAAAAAGTCTTAAGATCTTCGGTATCGACCAATACGACGCGGTCCGCAAGCGGGCAGCGGCTCAACGTCGTGACGCCCACACCCCTTGTTGCCCTTTCCGGCAATTGAGGCTACAGCAGAGACAGATCCGACTTTCTGCCGATCCTTGCTCCCTGTTGTTTGCAACCCGAATGGGCGGGTTGCGGTGTCACTGACCTTTTGGGCCGGCTGACGCTTCCGGGCATCAGAACGTTTGGACGTCGCCCGTGCTGCCGGTTTTCGGCTGACTGGGCGGGCTGAGTCACGGACCCTGCGCATGTTTTGCGCTCCCATGGTTCGTTCCCCTCCGGTTTCTCCTCGTCCCCTCACTTCTCCCCTCGCGGGAGCCGCTCAATGTCCAAGAAGCGCAAGCGGATCAGCCGCCGCCGGCTCGCCGGCCAGCGGGTACTGGCCCATGTCCCCACCTTTAACCTGGAAACCGGTTCCCACAAGCCGGTCACTGCAGCCCGGCGCTACATCGCCGAGGAGCTGCTAGTGCCCCCCGCGATCCTTAACGTGCGCCGCAACGAGCACACCACGGATCGCTTTTTCTGGGGCGAGAAGGGCCTGTTCAGTGCCCAATACGCCGAGGAAAACCATTTCCTCTTTCCGTCGCTGCGTTCGATCGTTGATCGCATCGGTGAAGACGTTCTGTTTGAAGGCATCGAAGCCCTCGCCGCCGATGACTGGGAGGAAATGGAAGAGTACGAATACGCCTTCGTCTGATCAGCGATCTCCTCAGACCGGCCACTGGCCGGCCAGGTAATGGCGCAAGGCCGGAAACAGGCTGTTGTCGATGGTGTGGCCACCGACAAAGCTGATCAGATCCGTCTCGATGCCACCTTGGCGCAGTTGCTCCTGGAGCGCTTCGCTCGCCCCATAGGGCACCACCGGATCCTGCTCGCCATGGGTGAGCAGGATCTTTTTGAAGGCCTGAACGCCGGGCTGCCAATCTGGATGGGGATAGCCGCTACAGCTGATCAGCCCTGCTAGGGGCAGACCTGCTCCCGATGTGCTCACATCCAGGGCCATCGCTGCTCCCTGCGAGAAGCCCAGCAGCACCGTCTGCTCCAGGGGCACGTCGGTGGCCAGCTGCTCCAGCCGTTGGCGCAGATGGGTTCGGGCCGCGGGCAGTTGGGGCCAGTTTGGCTGCTGCAGGTCGTACCACTGGCGGCCGCTGCCGCCCGGGTGGGGCAGGGGTGCCCGCAGCGCCACCACGCTCACCGCGGGATCCACCAGCAGCTCGGCCAGGTCGAGCAAGTCATCGGCGTCGGCCCCCCAGCCGTGCAGCAGCACCAGCCGCCGCGCGCTCTGCTGGGGGCCCAGCCGGATCAGGTCGTCGCTGGCGGGGCTGTTGAGGGTGGTCATGGCGTGGGTGCTGCTGCTGCGTAGGTTGGCTCCAGACCAACATCCTTGGCAGCCATGGCCCCCACGGCCCTACTCAGCGTCTCCAACAAGGCGGGATTGGAGCCCCTGGCGCAAGGGCTGCTGGAGGCCGGCTACGCCTTGATTTCCAGTGGTGGCACCGCGGCTGCGCTTCAGGCCGCCGGGTTGCCAGTCACCAAGGTGGCGGAGCACACCGGCGCCCCGGAGATCCTGGGGGGACGGGTGAAGACCCTGCACCCGCGCATCCATGGCGGCATTTTGGCCAAGCGGGCTGAGCCCGGCCACCAGGCGGATCTGGCGGCCCAGGGCATCGCCCCGATAGATGTGGTGGTGGTCAACCTCTACCCCTTCCGCGAGACCGTGGCCGATCCGGCGGTGGCGTTCGACACGGCGATCGAAAACATCGACATCGGCGGCCCGGCCATGGTGCGTGCTGCGGCTAAGAACCATGCCGATGTGGCGGTGCTCACCAGCCCCAGCCAGTACGGCTCCTTTCTCGAGGCCCTTCGGGCTGGCACCCTGACCCCAGCCCTGCGCCGCCGCCTGGCGCTGGAAGCCTTTGAACACACTGCCAGTTACGACGCGGCGATCAGCGCCTGGTTGGCCGCCCGTTTGGAGGCTGAAGCTGCGCAGGAGAGGGCTGCGGAGGGGGCGGCGCCTCTGCGACTCGCGTTGCCCGCTCGCCAGAGCCTGCGCTACGGCGAAAACCCCCATCAACAGGCCACCTGGCACAGCGAGCCCGCTGCCGGCTGGGGCGCCGCTGAGCAACTGCAGGGCAAGGAACTCAGCTACAACAACCTGATCGATCTCGATGCGGCCCTCGCCACCGTGCGGGAGTTTGGCTATGGCCCTGGAGCCGAGCCGGCCGCGGTGGTGGTCAAGCACACCAATCCCTGCGGGGTAGCCACAGGGCGCGACGGGGCCGATGCCCTCACCCGGGCCCTGGATGCCGATCGGCTCTCGGCTTTTGGCGGCATCGTGGCGCTCAACCGCCCGGTGGATCTGGGGGCCGCTGAGCAGCTCGGCAGCCTGTTTCTCGAGTGCGTGGTGGCGCCGGGCTTTGATGCTGCGGCCCGGGAGCGGCTGACTGCCCGCACCAATCTGCGGCTGCTGGAGCTGGCCCCCGAAGCGATCGCGCGGGCCTCAAGGCGGCAGCTGCGCAGCCTGCTCGGCGGTGTGTTGGTGCAGGCGCTCGACGACCAGCCGGTGGACGAGAGCGCTTGGCAGGTGGTGAGCGAGCGCCAGCCCACCAGCTCGGAATGGAACGACCTGCGCTTTGCCTGGAAGCTGGTGCGCCACGTGCGCTCCAATGCCATCACCGTGGCCCGGGATGGCCAGAGCCTGGGCATCGGTGCCGGCCAGATGAACCGGGTGGGCTCAGCCCGGCTGGCCCTGGAGGCAGCCGGCGACAAAGCTCGCGGTGCGGTGCTCGCCAGTGATGGTTTCTTCCCCTTCGATGACACCGTGCGACTGGCAGCAGGGCATGGCGTCAAAGCCGTGATCCAGCCTGGCGGCAGCGTGCGCGATGCCGACTCGATCGCAGCCTGCAATGCCTTGGGCCTGGCGATGGTGGTCACCGGCCAGCGCCATTTCCTCCATTGAATTCCCTCGAATTCCCCCGAGGGGCGGGGTGAGCTGTAGCTTCGCTCCCACACCGCTCTGCCCCGCTCCCGGTGTTCATCGCCGGTGCCCATTGCTAGTCCCCTCCGACGCCATGCCTGAAGCGCTCGCTTACAACCTCAACTTTCTCCATCCCCTGCTGATGGGTGGCCTGCTGGCCCTGTCTGGCTACGGGATGCTCCTCGGCATCAAGGCCAAGAAAACGCGCACCGCCGATTCAGAAACCCGCAAGACTCTGATCAAGGGCCAGTTCGCCAAACGCCATTTCCAGATCGGCAGCCTGATCCTGGTGCTGATGGTGCTGGGCACCTTCGGCGGCATGGCCGTCACCTACCTGAACAACGGCAAGCTGTTTGTGGGGCCGCACCTGTTGGTGGGCATCGCCATGACCTGCCTGATTGCGCTCGCTGTGGCGCTCACCCCCCTGATGCAACAGGGCAACCTGATCGCCCGCAAGGCCCATGTGGGCCTGAACATGGCGATGATGACCCTGTTCCTCTGGCAGGCCTTTACGGGGCTGCAGATCCTCAACAAGATCTTGGAGAACAGACCAGCCTGAGCCTTCAGCCCGTCTGAGTTCTCAGAACTGGGCGTGCCGCCTGGGCGGGCAGTCGAGCTTGTGGCTGGCGTGAAAGTCTTCCTGCACCTTCCAGGTGAGCCGGCGGGAGATCTGGCGCACGATCTGCTTCAGCAGGTGGTCGCCGCTCGACTGCACCAGCCCATCGGGCAGCAGGGTGATCACCCCTGGCAGGCGGATCCAGACGCTGAGATCGAGGTCCCAGCGCACCAGGGTCAGCGGCCGGGGATCCTCGTCGTCGTCGCGACCACTGGCTTCGTCGAGGCGCAGTGAGGCGTTGAATTCGACGTCGTAGAGGCCTTCGAGGTTGGGATCGCTGCCGTGGTTCGGCACCGTGAGGATTCGGTAAAGCCCCTGGTCCTGGGGCAGCAGTTCCAGGCCGATGGTGGGCTCCACTTCAAAGCCGAAGTTGCCAAAGGTGCCAAGGGTTAGGGCGTAGCCCTGGCAGCCCAGGGGCTGCACGGTCATCGGCGCTGCGCAGCGACGGAACCAGCCCTCATGGTGATCCAGGTAGTGGGCGACCACGGGCGCGCCGGCTCGCATTTCCATCACGTCGGCGAAGGCACTGGCGTAGCGCCGCACCCGGGAATCATCGCTGTGGCGCAGCAGTGGGGACGCTCTCACCGCTGTCTTCGCCGGGCTGTCGTCGGCCGGAGTGAAGTCCATGTCCAGCGGTGCGGTCGACAACAGCAAAGACAACAGCGGCAACTCCTGGCGATGGACCCTCCGAAGACGGGAGCCACTCGATCTTTAATCAATGTAAAGCCACTGCAGCGCCCTTTCGGCGCCCGCTGTGACACCCGGACACCCACGGGGTGGACTCATGCAGCGCAGAGTTCGATCAGCCGCTCAATGACGTCTTCCACCACCCGGTCTGGGGTGGAGGCTCCAGAGGTGATGCCCACCCGGATCGGGCCCTCGGGCAGGAAGGGCAGCTCGGTCTCGAGTTTGCCGCCTAGGGGCATGTGCTCGATCCGGTTGCCGGGGCCGATGCGCTCAGGGGTGTCGATGTGGAAGGATCGGATGCCTCGGCTGACGGCGATCTCCTGCAGGTGGGTGGTGTTGGAGGAGTTGTAGCCGCCGATCACGACCATCAGATCCAGCGGTTCATCCACCAGGGCGAAGATGGCGTCCTGGCGCTCCTGGGTGGCGTCGCAGATGGTGTTGAAGGCCAGGAAGTGCTCGTTGAGCTCGGTGGGTCCGAAGCGCTGCAGCATGGTGCGCTCGAACAGCCGTCCAATCTCCTCGGTTTCACTCTTAAGCATGGTGGTTTGGTTGGCCACACCAACCCGGATCAGATCGCGGTCAGGGTCGAAGCCGGGTGAGCAGGCCTTGGCGAAGCGGGCCACGAACGCATCGCGATCCCCTTTGCCGAGGATGTAGTCGCTCACCATCTGGGCCTCGGCCAGGTCGAGCACCACCAGGTACGTGCCGGCGAAGCTGCTAGTGGCGAGGGTTTCCTCGTGTTTCACCTTGCCGTGAATGATTGAGGTGAAGGCGTGCTTCTTGTGCTTCTCCACCGTGTTCCACACCTTGGAGACCCAGGGGCAGGTGGTGTCGACGATGTGACAGCCGCGCTCGTTGAGCAGCTGCATCTCTTGGACAGTGGCTCCAAAAGCCGGCAGGATCACCACGTCGCCGCTGGCGACCTCGGAGAAGTCCTTCACGCCGTCTTCGACGGAGATGAACAGCACGTTCATCTCGCGCAGGTGATCGTTCACCGAGGGGTTGTGGATGATTTCATTGGTGATCCAGATCCGCTCGGTGGGGTAATGGCGCCGGGTTTCGTAGGCCATGGCCACGGCCCGTTCCACGCCCCAGCAGAAGCCAAAAGCTTCGGCCAGCCGCACGGTCAGCCGGCCGCGCTGCAGGGTGTAGCCGTCATCGCGCAGCTGGGCGATCAGATCGCTTTGATACGCCTTCTCCAGACTGCCGGCCACCTCGTCGCCTAGGCCGAAGCCGCGGCGGTTGTAGCGCTCCGAGTGGTGCAGGGAGCGTTTGAAAGCGCGGGTATCCACAACAGCCGAAGCTTGGTGCACCAACTCTATGGGCCGTCGGCGGGACCCTGTCGGTCCACGCGGGCCAGCCCCTGCCAGCTCACCGTGCTGGCCGTGAAGCAGTAACGGCAGGGCAGCACCTCCACGCCGGCGTCCAGGGCCTGGCGGAACAGCGCGCCATAGCGCGGGTCGGCCGCGTCACCCGGGGCAAAGCGCGTCACGTCGCTGCGGCTCAGGCACGGCACCAGCACGGCTCGGCTCGCGGGCAGCAGGGCCATCAACTCCACGAGATGTTTCTGCCCCCGTTCGGTCACAGTGTCGGGGAACAGGGCCAGCTCGCCCCGAGTCCAGGTGGTGTTCTTGACCTCCAGATAGATCGGCCGGGGATCGGCGGCGCCATCGGCTGGGGTGAGCAGCAGGTCGATGCGGCTACGGCGTCCTTCGCCGTAGGGAACTTCCGCCCGAATGCCGGCGATCGGGCCCAGCCAGGCCTCCAGGCAGCCGGCCTCGATCGTGGCCCGCACCAGTCGGTTGGGCAGGGCTGTGTTGATGCCCACCCAGATGGGCGCCCCCGCGGCGCCTTGCACCTCGGCCTGCTCCCAGGTCCAGGCCAGCTTGCGGCTCGGCGAGGGGGCATGCCGCAGCCGCACTCGGCCGCCGGGATGGAGCACCCCGGTCATGGGACCGGTGTTGGGGCAGTGGGCCGTGACCACCTCGCCGTTGTCCAGCTCTACATCTGCCAGAAAGCGTTTGTAGCGCTTCACCAGGGTGCCTTCCACCAGAGGGTCCAGGCTGAGCACGGGGGTGGCCATGGCGGGTGGGCTGGGTAGCAGCGGTGCAAGCCAGCCATACTGCCGCTCAACTCCCAGGGCCCAGGGCCCCTCTGGATGGCGAAGTCTCTGCGGCGCATTGCCCTGATCGTGGCGGTGGCCACGGCCCTCAGCAAGGTGGCCGGCCTGGTGCGGCAGCAGGCGATCGCGGCGGCCTTCGGTGTTGGCGCGGCCTACGACGCCTACAACTACGCCTATGTGTTGCCCGGCTTTCTGCTGATCCTGCTGGGCGGGATCAATGGCCCCTTCCACAGCGCCATGGTCAGCGTGCTGGCGCGCCGGCCCCGCCAAGAGGGCGCCCACGTGCTGGCGGCGATCAACACCCTGGTGGGTGCGGCGCTGATCGGCGTCACCATTTTGCTGCTCATTTTTGCGGACCCCCTGATCAACCTGGTGGGCCCGGGCCTCGACGCCACCCGCCATGACATCGCCGTGTTGCAGCTCCGCTGGATGGCGCCGATGGCCCTGTTCGCCGGCCTGATCGGACTGGGCTTCGGGGCGCTGAATGCCGCCGATGAATTTTGGCTGCCTTCTGTGAGTCCGCTGCTCTCCAGTGTGGCCGTGATTGCCGGTATCGCCGTGCTCTGGTGGCAGCTCGGCGCCTCGATCACCCTGCCCACCACCGCGGTGCTGGGTGGGGTGGTGCTGGCTGCCTCCACCACCTTGGGGGCGGTGTTGCAGTGGCTGATCCAGCTTCCCGCCCTGGCCCGCCAAGGGCTGCACCGCTTCCAGCTCGTCTGGGACTGGAAAGACCCTGGGGTGCGTGAGGTGCTGCAGGTGATGGGACCGGCCACTCTCTCCTCGGGGATGCTCCAGATCAATGTTTTCGTCTCGCTGTTCTTTGCCTCCGGCATCCCAGCGGCCGCGGCGGGCCTCGGCTACGCCAACCTTCTGGTGCAGACTCCCTTGGGGCTGCTCTCCAATGCCCTGCTGGTGCCGCTGCTGCCGGTGTATGCCCGGCTCACGGCGCCGGAAGACCGATCGGAGCTGATCGGTCGCATCCGCCAGGGGCTGATGCTCTCCAACGCCAGCATGCTGCCGCTGGGGGCCCTGATGGTGGGGCTGGCTCTGCCGATCGTCGCCCTGATCTACGAGCGGGGGGCTTTCAACGCCGGTGCGGCCGAACTGGTGGGCACCCTGTTGATGGCCTATGGCATTGGCATGCCTGCCTATCTGGCCCGCGACGTGCTCGTGCGGGTGTTCTATGCCATCGGCGATGGGGTGACCCCCTTTCGCTGGTCGATGGCGGGGATCGGCCTGAACGCGATCTTCTGCTGGGCCTTCGTGGGCGGACCCGTGCCCGGGCAGGGCCAGCTGCTGCCTGGCCTCTACTGCGGTGCGGCGGGCCTGGTGCTGGCCACGGTGGCGGTGAACCTGATCACCTGCGGGGGCTTGCTGTTGGCGCTCCAGGCCCGGCTTGGCGGACTGCCCTTGCGGCTGTGGTGGCGCGACACCTTGCTGTTGTTCGTTGCTGCTGTGCTGGGCGGGCTGGCCGCCTGGGGCCTGGCGTCCGGCGTGGCCTGGCCAACTGGGCTTTGGGGTCGCCTGCTCGAATGCGGCTTCGCGGGCGGTGTGGGTCTGCTCGTCTACGGGCTGGTGGCCAGCCTCGCTGGTGTGCCAGAGGTCACCGATCTGATCCTCCAGCTGCGGGCTGGCTTGCCCCGCTTGGGTCCGTCCCGCTAGCTGTCCAGGCGCACGTCCCGTTCCGCCCTCACCTGCACCGGGATCTCCAGGTGAGAGCGCCCCAGCATGCGGGGGCCATCCACTGAGAAGATCCGGGCCTCGATCCCGAACTCCTTGAAGGCGGTTTCGAGTTCCTGGATCAGGGCCTTCTCCACCTGGGCCTCGGCATCCACCACCTTGCCGATCAGGCGCCCGCCGAGGCGACCCATGCGTTGGCCCACCACGTCGCGGGCGTTGGTGACCTCAATGACCAGCACAGCCCGCCGCCAGGTGGCGCAACCTTATCGGCAAAACGGCTCCAGCACCTCTTCAAGATCGCGCAGCTGGCCAGCCGGTACCAACCGCGCCAGGGGCAGGCGCGTGGGTCCGCCACCGATGGGCACCTGCACCGCTTCAAGCGCCTGACGGGCGCATACCCCAGCCCCTTGGTCGAGGCGGGCGGCACATTCGATGGCCAGGGTCTGGGCCAGACCAGCATCGCCGAGGTAGAGATGCCAACCCGCGACCTGCAGGTAAAGGCGATCGGTCAGGGCCAGTTCGAGCTCCTTGAGATCGGCGGCGTTGAGGGTCATGGCTCAGGGGATGTCGGTTTGATCGGGGCTTCTGGCTTCAGGGTCTGGGCGCAGGGCGATCACCACGCCAGCGTGCACCAGCAGCACCGCCAGCCAGCTGAGGGTGAGCCAGTGGAGGTGGCCCCAGGGGTGGCGCAGTTCCTGCACGACCCACAGGCCGCTGTTGAGGGCAGCAAACAAGGCGGCGTGGAGCGTGAGATTCACGATCCGCTCGAAGTGCCTGAAGGTGGGGTCTTCGGGGTTGGCAGGGCCGTACCAGCGAATCGGCATGGATGGGAGCGACGAGGACGGGGTGTTTGACGGATGGGCCCTCCGTGCGGTGAAAATGGACCCATGCGCTTGTAGCTCAGCGGATTAGAGCATCTGACTACGGATCAGAGGGTCGGGAGTTCGAATCTCTCCAGGCGCGCTTCCTTTCACAACCGCCTTCGGGCGGTTTTTTTGTGCCCATGGCTCGGTTGTGGGAGTGCTTCTTTACGATCATTGTGCGAACGAACCCCTCCCCATGGCCCATCCCGGCGGTGCTGCCTTGAACCAGTCCCTCGCCGCCGGTGATCCTGCCATCGCCGCGCTGATCGGCAAGGAGCTGGAGCGCCAGCAAACCCATCTCGAGCTGATTGCCTCGGAGAACTTCGCCTCCCGAGCCGTGATGGAAGCCCAGGGCTCGGTGCTCACCAACAAGTACGCCGAGGGCCTGCCCGCCAAGCGCTACTACGGCGGCTGCGAGCACGTGGATGCGATCGAGGATCTGGCGATCGAGCGGGCGAAGCAGCTGTTCGGTGCCGCCTGGGCCAACGTGCAGCCCCACAGCGGCGCCCAGGCCAACTTCGCCGTGTTCCTGGCGCTGCTCCAGCCGGGCGACACGATCCTGGGCATGGA
>JBIPLV010000104.1:0-6909 GCA_044369475.1 Cyanobium sp.
GACCATCCGGTGTTGAGCCAACCGATAATCTGGGAATAGAGCCCCATTCCACTGTTCTGGATTTCTGGAATGAGCCTCAGATCACGATACCCCAACTCGCCATCAACATCGTTGGCCTCAATCGCCAAAGGCAAACTGATCGCCATAAAAGGATAGTGGCGAAAACTGGCCTGATCAATATAGTAACGCCCTACATACGTGAACAATTGATAGTAGCTTCCATCGGCCAGCCTCACGGGCATCTTGCCCACGGGTTCAAGGACAGAACGCTTGTCGGAGAGCAACGTATTCAGCACAATAAATAAGCTAGAGATGTCGCCACCATGACTCTCCACATAGCGCTGCATCGGCTCCTGCCAACGCAGCCACACATAGCCGTTTCCAGAATAACTAGGCCCCGTCAGATCCAGCTCATAATTACTGGTGGAATACACGCCCACCTCCACCATGTAACGGGCCTGTTCCAACTCGGCGCGATCCACCCGCGCCTCCCCGTCGCTGAGCTGATCACCCCTCAGGGCGCTCCACACGCCAAGCGTTTGCTTCTGGCCAAGGGGCAGGGTGGTGAGGGCGCGGGAGGCCGAGGACAGGCGCAGCGAATCCCGGCTCTGGACCGGGCTGACATCGATGCGCCCGATTCCGAGGATGGCGAGAATGGCAGCCAGAACAACGGCAACGATCGCCAGAAGGTTCCACCCACGTTGCCTGCGCTGCCCCATGATCCTCCGCCGCTGTTTGCCGAAGTTAGGACTGCTGGGCCTACTGGGACTGCTCGGTCTGGCGGTAGCAGCACGTGAGGGAGCGGCTGCGGAGCTGCTGCTGGGCCAGTCGGCGCCGCTGAGCGGCCCCTCCGCAATGCTCGGGCGGGAGTACCGCGATGGCGCCCAGGCCTATTTCGCCGAGGTGAACCGCCAGGGGGGCGTGAACGGCCGGCGCCTGCGGCTGATCAGCCTCGACGATCGCTACGAACCGGTGCTGACGGTGCGCAACACCACCCAGCTGATCGAGCGCGACCGGGTCTTCGCCCTGTTTGGCTATGTGGGCACCCCCACCGTCAAGGCGGTGCTGCCCTTGGTGGAGCGCAGCCGGATCCCGCTGATCGCCCCCCTCACTGGTGCCCAGCTGCTGCGCCAGCCGCACCGGCCGATGGTGTTCAACCTGCGCACCAGCTATCAGATGGAGATCGACCGGATGGTCGACTATCTGGTGCGCAGCGGCCGCCACCGGATTGCTGTGGTGGCCCAGAACGATGCCTTCGGTCAGGACGGATCACGGGCTGCTCTGCAGGCACTGAAACGGCATGGTCTCAAGCCGGTGGTCACCGCCAGCGTCGAGCGCAACTCCGACAACGCTGGGCATGCGGCCCGCGCCGTGCAAGAGGCCAAGGCCAACGCTGTGTTGATCGTGGCCGCCTATCCGGGCTCAGCCGCCTTCACCCGCGAGATTCGCCGCAGGGGCAGCAACGCCCAGCTGATGAATGTGTCGTTTGTGGGCACCAGCGCCCTGCAGGCCGCCCTGCGCAGCAACGAAGCCAGCGGCATCGGCATCGCCCAGGTGGTGCCCTTCCCCTGGAATGAGCGCGTGCCGGTGGTGAAGGACTACCAGCGGCTGATGCGTCGCCAGCAGGGCAAGGCGCAGTTCGGCTTCACCAGCCTGGAGGGGTTTCTGGCCGCCAAGATGATGGTGGAGGGGCTGCGGCGGGCCGGGCCGGCTCCCACCCGCCAGCGCTTCGTGGCAGCCCTGGAATCGATGCGCAATGTGGACCTGGGCGGCTACCGGGTGCAACTCGGCCCCCAGGACCACAACGGCAGCACCTACGTGGAGCTCACCTTCCTGGGCTCCCAGCGCTGGGAGCCCTGAGGGCCTAGGGTCTCGGCCACCCGGACCAGCCGTTGCCGATGTCCAGCCTGCCCGATCTGACCCTGGCCATGGATGCAGCGGAGGCCATGGATGCGGCGGAGGCCGGCGCGCTGGCAGGGGGCTGGATGTTTGGCGACCTGGATGCCAGCGACATCCTGCTGGAGTACGCGCCGATCCTGCAGCCCCCCTATCTGGTGGCGGGCGTTGGGCTGGCGATCGGTGTGCTCTGCGGGCTCACCTTCGCCAAGCTGGTGCAAAACCGGCTCGAGGGTTGGAAGCAGGATCGGCTGGCCCTGCTTCCCCTCGGCAACATCGCCATCACGCTGCCCTACATCGGCGTGGTCATTGGCGTCACCCTGTTCATTGGCGGCAGCCTGCAGGTGTTTGGCTTCTCATCCGGCGTCGCTCTGCTGGTGTCGTTCGTGCTGTCAGTCGGCACCGCCGGCGCCCTGTGGGTGCAGCTGGAGCGGCTGATGACCCAGGTGGAGGACGGCACCTTCAGCGCCGTCGACTTCGACAACTTCGACCAGTTTTTTTAACCAAATATTCCGTCAGCTATCAATCTGACAAAAACTGTTCGCTGCAATACAGATGTAGAAGCGGTGAATTTCTGTCAGATTGTGCTTAATGCGCATCCTTTGCGCGGAGTCACGTCACGGATCCCACCATTCGGCCACTCGACGACTGTGCTGAGCTCGATCTCAGCGGTTCGGGTTCGGCTGGTAACGGATTTGATGGCCTCGGTCAGCCCAAGGGGGCTGCGTGGCAGCCAGCCGGGCCTCTGGGAGCCGATGCAGAGCTGGGCCGCAGCCTCGAGCAGGTCATCCAGCAGCTGCAATGGATGCAGGCCCAGCGCGAAGCGGCAGCCATCGACGGTGTGGTGCTCCACTCCAGCCTTCAAGAGCTGGAGTTACCACAAAGCCGCAGCTCCGGCAGCCACTCAGGGGACGCCGAAGCGCCAGGCCGCACCCTTCTGGTGCTCGACACCCGCATTGCCAACTGGCAGGAGCTGGTTGAAACCATTCCCGAGCGCACTGAGCTGCTGCTGCTCGAGCGCGACCAGAGCGGCCTGGAGCAGATCAGCGCGCTGCTGAATCGCCAGAACCCTGGCCAGGGCTATGGCGCCCTGGTGCTGGTGGTGCCGGCCGAGCAAGGCTGCCTAGCCCTGGGCCGCGACCAACTCGGTGCCGAAACCCTGGCGGCCAGCAGCGAGCAGCTCAAGGGCTGGGCCAACGGGCTGCACAGTGGTGCCCTGCTCAAGCTGGTGGTGCCCACCGGCGATGCAGCCGTAGCCCCGCTGCTGGAGCAGCTGGCCGCCCTCACAGGCACCACACCCGAGCTGACGCTGGCGCCAGCGCCTGAACCCACCGCTGCTGAGCGCCACACCAGCACCGCAGTCAGCATTGGCGCCGCTGACCCTCAGCTGCTTGATCAGGCCCGCAGCGTGCTGCTCAGCGCCCAGCAGAGCGGCCAGCTGCAGGCGGCGCTCGCCACTGCCTATGGCCAGAGCGCCCTTGTGTCGATGGAGCCGGTGCTTAAGCGCTTCTTGAGCCGCGATCTGGAGCCCCAGCTCTACCGCGCCAGCTTTGCAGCCGCCAGCATCCAGGGCGCTTTTGTGGCCAGCCACAACCTGATCTTGATTGATCAGGCGCTGGGAAGCGTGGGAACTCGTCTGCAGGCTGTGCTGGTCGAGGAGTTGGGCCATTGGCTGGAACAGCAGGCCGGCCTGGCCGACACGGCTGGGGATGAGGGCGAACGGCTGGCCCTGGCCCTGCTGGGGTTCACCACCCAGCCCCGCAGCATCACCTTCGACGACCACATCTGGCTGAGCCTCAATGGCGCCGTGGTGGCCGCCGAAGCCTCGCAGGACGCCGCAGAACAGGACCCCTCGGAGCCAAACACTGACCCCAACGCCCTCAGCTTTGAGGAGTCGGTGGCCCTGGCCAGCGCCAAGGCACCGGCGATCGATCCCGCGCGGCAGCTGATCGTGGTGGATGCCTCAGTGCCCTTTGCCGACGAGCTGATCGCCAGCATCCCGCCGGAGTGGACCGTGCTGCGCCTGGCAGCCGATCACAACGGCCTGGAGCAACTGGCCGAAGCCCTCGCTGGCCGCAGTGAGCTGGACACCATTCACGTCTTCAGCCATGGGGCTGCAGGCAGACTCACCCTCGGCAACACCAACCTGAGCGAAGCCGATCTCGAGGCCAACGCCGCACTGCTGGAGGCGATCGGCGCGGCCCTGAGCAGCGATGGCGACATCCTGCTGTACGGCTGCGATGTGGCCGAGGGCTTTGTGGGCCAGAGCTTCGTCGATGCCCTGGCCCGTGCCACCGGTGCCGATGTGGCCGCCAGCGACGACGCCACCGGTGCAGTGGTAGCGGGCGGTGACTGGCAGCTCGAAACCCAGACCGGCCCGATCGAAGCCTCAAGCCTGGAAGGCGACCTGGGGGCCAACACCCTGGCCACCTATGGCGTGTCGATCGGTCAGAGCTCTGGTCGGCTCTATTGGCAAGGCCGGGCCATCGGCGGTGCGCGTTACGCCCAGCCGTTCACCGATGACCAGTACGTCGCTGGCTTCCAACCGGTGTGGCGTGAGAGCACCTACGAATATTCCGTGCCCACAGGTTGGTTCCTGGGCATCCCCACGCGCTGGGGAAAACGCACAGGCACCACCCGCTGGCAAGAGAACGAATACCGCCTCTACAACTACGGCAGCGGCACACGTTTTGGCACGTCCAACATCACCCTGTCCACAGGGACGGTCGCCAGTTCAACGTTCCAGTTCGATGTCACCCCTACATCGCTAATCAGGAACTGGATGGGACAGGGGCAAGACCAGGGAACCAGCATCTTCCGCTACAACTTCGCCCTCTACAAGGATTCGTTTGATCCCTCAAATCCGTTGCGCAACCTGGTTAGCGGCGGAGAATCGAATTGGGGCGGCAGCTGGGTCAATCGGACCGACACGATGTCCCTTAGTCGTCTGCAGGCCGGCAACTACATCGCCGTTCTCTCCTACAACGACTACATCTGGCAAGACAACTACAACGCCTGGTACGCGAACCTCAATCGCAACGCTGAACAACTCTGGGGTTCGTTCAACATCAATGTCACCAACCTCAACCGCGCCCCGTCCTGGGGCACGGTCAACAACCAGAGCGCCTCGGGTGCCGGCATCAAGAGCTTCAGTGTGCCCTGGAGCGCCGTCAGTGATGCGGATGGCGACGCCGTCACGGTGAGCGCCAAGCTGACCAACGGCAACGCTCTGCCCAGCTGGCTCAGCTTCAACGCCAATAGCCTGACGTTCAGCGGCAACCCCCCCGCCAACACCGGCACCCTCAGCATTCGCCTCACCGCGAACGACGGCCAGGCCAGCAGCGATCAAGACTTCAACGTCACCTTCAGCAGTGACAACGACGCACCTGTCGTCGCTGTGGCGATCCCTGAGCAGACCTGGAGTGGTTCGGGCTCGTTTAGCTATCAGGTGCCAACCAGCACCTTCAGCGACAGCGACCCCGCGGGCACCAGCTTCACCTACAGCGCCACCCAGGCCGATGGCTCGGCCCTGCCCGCCTGGCTGACATTCACCCCGTCAACCCGCAGCTTCAGCGGCAACCCGCCGGCCAATGCCAGCGATCTGAACCTGCGGGTGACCGCCAACGACGGCTCGGGCCAGGCCAATGCCACGGTGAATGCCGACTTCACCCTCAAGCTCCGCAACAACAACGACCTGCCGGTTGCATCTGGCTTCATCAAGTCGCTGTCGGAAGACAACACCTACAGCTTTTCAGCGGCTGATTTTGTCTACAACGACAGCGACAGCCATGCCGTCGGTGGCGTGGCCACCACGGGCACGGGCAAGAGCCTGCAGATGGTGCGCATCCTGTCGCTGCCGGACAACGGCACGCTCTGGCTCGATGCCAACAGCGACGGCCAGCAGAGCAGTGGCGAGTTGGTGGCCATCAACCAGGAGATCGCCAGCGCCGATCTGGGCAAACTGCGCTTCACGCCAAATACCAACTGGGCAGGCAGCACCAGCTTCAGCTGGAACGCCAGCGACGGGGTGAGTTATGGCGCCCTGCCGGCGACCGCCAGCCTCACGGTGAACCTGGTCAACGATGCGCCCGTGCTCAGCCTCTCGAGCGGGCGCACCCTGTCGCTGCGGCCCAACACCGGCAACCCTCTGAGCGCGGTCACGGTTGACCCAGGCCTGACCCTGATCGACCCTGACACGCCTTACACCAGCGATACCACCAACTACGACACGATCTATAGCGCCACGGTCACCGTGGTCGACAGCGTCACCGGCAACGTACAGAGTGGTGACGTCCTGGCCGCCACCGGCATCAGCGGCAAGATCAGCGTCAGTTACAACGCCAGCAGCGGCGCCCTGAGCCTGAGCGGCACGGCGACGGCAGCCGACTATCAGCAGGTGTTGCGCACGCTGGCCTTCAGCTCTAGCAACACCAGCAACGACAACCTGCGCACGCTCAGCATCAGCCTGAGCACCAAGGATGTCACGATTCCAATCGTCGCCAACTTCGACGGAGTCAACGATTACATCGAGACGATGCGTGCCGCCATCCCGATGGTGGGCGATTGGAGCGTATCGGTCTGGTATCGGGCCGATACCGCCATGTTCAGCGGCGGTAGGGACTACACAATCCTCGCCCAGGGCACGAGCGACCAAAACTTCTACATCAGCAAGACGGGAACAAACAACCTGCGACTGGGTGACAGTTGGACTGTTAATGGCGGCATGCCCAATGACGGCGCCTGGCACCAGATCACCGTCGTTAAAAACGGCACCAGTTCCACAAACGGCACCCTCTACATCGATGGCATCAAGGTGTCGACGGGCCAGTTGCCCAACGCGATGCCGGGCACCGGTATGCGGATTGGTCGTGTTCACAAACGCGACAACACCCAGGAGTGGGGTAGCACCTATTGGCAGGGCTCCATCAGCGATGTGCGCGTCTACAACCGCGCCCTCAATGGCCTGGAGGTGACCGACTCGGTCAACAGCAACACGCCGCTGACCGGCTACGA
>JBIPLV010000105.1:0-6860 GCA_044369475.1 Cyanobium sp.
GGGCGATCACCTGCAGCTGCTGGCCGGGGCACAGGCCAAATTGCTCACGCACCCGCTTGGGGATGACAACCTGGTACTTGGGGGAGACGGTTGCAAGATCCATCGAGACACTGTAGCCCAGAACGGCGATCGATCAAAAAACAGCACCCGCCACCAAGGCGCTGCTGCCGGTGCACCTGTTCGGCCGCCCGGTGGGCAGCTGGGGCGATGTGGGTTGCTTCAGCTTCTTCCCCACCAAAAACCTGGGCGGTGCAGGCGATGGCGGTGCTGTCACATGCCGCGACCAAGAGCTGGCCCAGCGCATGCGGGAGCTGGCGGTGCACGGCATGCCCAGCCGCTACCTGCACACCGAACTGGGTTACAACTCACGCCTCGATGCCATCCAGGCGGCGGTGCTCAACGTGAAGCTGCCGCACCTGGAGCGCTGGGTGGTACGCCGCAGCGCCATCGCAGCCACCTACCGCCAGGGGCTTGCTGCCGCCCAAACGATCGCCCTGCCGGAGGCCGGCCCCGAGGGCCACAGCTGGAACCAATTCGTGGTGCGCGTTCCCGCCTGCAGTCCCCAGCCGTCCTGCGGGGGCAACTGCACCGCCTCGGCCGACAGCGCCAGCTTCGGGCTGCCGGAGGCCTGCTGCCGCGACTGGCTCAAGCAGCAACTGCAAAACGCTGGCATCACCACGATCATTTACTACCCGATCCCGATCCACCGCCAACCTGCCTATGCACAGCTTGGCTATGGGCCCGGATCGCTGCCCATCACCGAACGGCTGTGCTCGGAGGTGCTGAGCCTGCCGATCTTCCCGGAACTCAGCGATGCGCAGCAGCAACGGGTCATTGAGGTGGTGTTGCAGCTGACCGCCCAAGCGACGCAGAACTCCCCGGCAGCGCAGCTCGCTGCTTAAGAAGGCTGGGGACTACGGCGCTCAAGCCGTTTGCTAAACAGGCTGAAGCAGCCCATCTCCACGGCCATGGTTGATTCTGATGTCCGTTGGCTGCAACGGCTGGATAACTACAGCAAAGCCCTGTAAGCCCTCGCATGAGGGATGGAGGTGGCCCATCAACGGCAACTGTCAGAGCTCGAGGAGCCGGGGTTAATCCAAGCTTTTGAGTTCACCCATGAACTGAGCTGGCTTCTTCTGAAAGGCTTCCTGGCCGATCAAGGGGTCAGTGGCATCAGCGGCTCCAGGGATGCGGTGCGGGAGGCCCTTCAACGGGAACTGCAACGCCGAGCGGCGCAGCGATGAACCACACATCAGCGGTACCCGCTGGCGTCGCAAGCGACGCCCTGCTGATGCCCGGCCTGAGCGAAGAGCACAGCCAAGCCATCCTGGATGTGCTGACGCAGCACCCGAAGGTTGAGGCTGTGGTGCTGTACGGATCACGGGCGACGGGTCGACAGCAACCAGGCTCAGACATCGATCGATGCCTGCAGGCACCGGAGATGTCGCTCGGTGAGTTGCTCATCTTGGGTGCTGCGCTCGACGATCTATTGCTGCCCTGGTCGATCGACTTGCAACTGCAGCACTTGATCCGCAATCCCCCCTCACCGAAACCTGAGAGGATGATCGTTAACCCCCAACCGGGCCATGGAACGCGACCAGCAGGGCCCCACCAGCGCCTCGGCCAACGCGCAACCCCGCCGCAACCGCAGGCCGCAGCGGCGGCAGCTGTTCTGCCCGGCCCACCCGGAGCAGCGGATTGAGGGCAACGGGCAGAAGTATTTCCTGCATCTGCTCACGCCGGAGGAGCTGAAGGCTCGGGGCATGGGCCACAAACGGGCGCAGCTGGTGATCGAGGCCTATCCGGTGCTGGTGCTCAGCAACGAATGGCTGGAGGAGCTGTTCTGCCCGCAGTGCGGCGGCAGCCGCTGGTGCCATGTCACCCGGGTCGACCGGGTGCTGCACACGGTGCGATGGGCCCCGCGCGACCTCTGGCAGCAGGTGGCGCGAGTGGATCCTCTGCAACCGAACCCCACGGTGAGCGAATTCACGCGCCGTTCGGCCCGGAGGCCCCAACTGAAGCGAGCGGATGGCAAACGCTTCCACGAGTCCTGCTGAGACCAAACTGGCACGCGAATGGTTTGGTTTGGGGTTGACGTGAGCCCCTTTGTCGGTCCAGTGCTTATGAGAGTGGGTGGTCGTGGTCATGCTGCAGCGGAGCCAATTTCAGCCGCTCCACTCCGCCAACCACAACTGCCACATCAACACAGACCAGAGCTGAGGGGTGTGGTCGGCACCGCGTAGGTGGGCGCGCCAAAGGCGCTGGATGGGTTCGGGCTGGAGATAGCCCTGGCTTTGCAGGAGTTTGGGATCGAGCAGCTCTTCGGCCCAGGGGCGCAGGGGGCCGCGCAGCCAGGCGCCGATGGGCATCGCGAAGCCGGCCTTAGGGCGTTCGATCAGCTCGGGAGGCACGTGGCGATAGAGGAGCTGGCGTAGGGCCCACTTGCCAGTGCCATTGCGGATCTTGAGATCCAGGGGCAGGCGCCACGCAACGGCCGCCACGCGGTGATCAAGGAAAGGCGCACGCGTTTCGAGGTTGGCGGCCATGGCGGCGCGATCCACCTTCACCAGGATGTCGGCGGGGAGATAGGTGAGGGCATCAGCAAGCATGAGCTGCTCGGCGGGGCTTGGGGCTGCAGGCCAGGCGGTAGACCCAGCACTGGCCTTTACGGCACTGATCCAACGGGGCTGGAGAAGGCGTGTGGCATCAGGCCAGATGCTGGTAAGGCTGGAGTGGACTTGCTCCAGCAAGCTGGCAGCACGTATGGCAGCGGCGAGTTTGCGACGCTTGTCGCGGGCTAGGCCATGAGACGACACCGGGATGTGCTCCAAACTGCAGGCGATGGCGCGGCGTGCCAGGTGAGGCATAGCTCCGAAGCGACGCTGCAGGGCCGGCGCCAGGCGATGGCGGTTGTAGCCACCAAAGAGCTCATCGCCTCCATCACCGCTGAGGGCCACGGTGAGGCCGCTGCGGCGTGCTTCGCGGCAAACGAGATGGGTTGGCAGTTGGGAGGGATCGGCGAAGGGTTCGGAATAAATCCCAGACAGGGCCGGAATCAAGGCGCGGGCATCGCTGGCGGTGAGGACCACTTCGGTGTGCTCCGTGCCAAGGTGATCGGCCACGGCGCGGGCGTAGGACGCTTCGTTGAAACCGGTCTCGTAGCCGCCTTCATCGGGAAAAGCGATGGTGAAGCTACGCACCGACCTGCTGCTCTGGGCCTGGAGCAGGGCCGTGATCAGCGAGGAGTCGATGCCACCTGAAAGAAAGGTGCCCAAGGGCACATCGGCGATGGACTGTTCGGCCACGGCATGCTGAAGGGCCTCCTCGAGGGCGAAGAGAGCATCGGGCTCACTGTTGAACGGACTAACGGAAGAGGCTGCAGTGGCTTCTGCCTGCAGATCCCACCATGGCTGGGACCTGGGGAGTGAAGACGGTGCCAGGCCACCAGCGCCAGCCTGGATCGAAACCCAATGGCCAGGCGGCAACTGCTGCAGGCCAGCCTGGATGCATCGGGGAGCCGGGATACAGCCCAAGCGAAAGAAGACCGCAAGCGCAGATGGATCCACGGAGGGGCGGGTGGATCCAGGCAGGGCGCGCAGAGCCGCCAGCTCCGAAGCGAAGACCAGCTGGCGCTGGCCAGACACGTGCTGCCAGCCCCAGTAGAGAGGCTTTTCACCAAAGCGATCGCGGGCGAGATAAAGCCGTCGATCGTGTCGATCGTAAAGGGCAATGGCAAACATGCCGGCGCTGTGACGCAGTACCGGCTCCAGACCCCATGCATCGATGGCAGCAAGGAGGGTCTCCGTATCAGAATATCCGCGCCAGGCTTGCTGCAGAGAACCGCAAGACTCCAGGTGTTGACGAATAGCGTGGTGGTTATAGATCTCGCCGTTGAAAGCAATCACATAGCGCCCGCTGGCGCTGAGCATCGGCTGGTTGCCGGCTGACGAGAGATCGAGGATCGCCAGACGGCGATGGGCTACAACGAACCCAGCTTCCGAATCACACCACACACCGGCGGCATCGGGACCGCGATGCTCGATCGAAGCAGCCATGGCAATTGCCGCGTCCTGAAGTCGTTCTGGGGATCCGGGGGAGGGCTGCCAGAAGCCAGCTAGGCCGCACATCAGAACCAGCCCTGTAACAGCGGCTTGCGCTCCGTAGCGATACCCAGCAAGCGGCGATAGGTGTCGAGTGTGCTCTGATTTACAAGCGACACCTGGAATTCTGCCATCACCTTGAGGCGGGCTTGCTTTCCGAAGCGGCAAGCAAGATCAGGATTCTCGAGCAGCAGGCGGATCGCCAGCTCGATGGCGCGGGCATCATGCACGGCTACAAGCAAACCAGAGCGGCCGTGATCAACCACGTCACGGCAGCCAGGTACATCGGTAGTGATGATCGGGCGCTCCATCGCGGCGGCTTCGATCAATGAGCGGGAGAGCCCTTCGCGCCAGGAGGGCAACACCACCAGATCGGAGTCGGCATAGAGGGCGCGCATGTCATCGACGTGACCGAGGCAGCGTATGCGGGCATCGGCCTGTAGCTCGCGGAGTTCGGTGAAGCTGAGGGCGCTGCGGTTGCCAGCATCGATGGCACCGGCAACCAGCAACTGCAATGGGATACCCGCGGCCCAGATGTTGCGGCATGCCTGCATCAACTCATCCACCCCCTTTTCACGAATCAGGCGAGAGGGGAAGAGCAGCAGCACAGGGTCATGAAAGACACCGGGGGGACGGGCGGCGGCCACGGACGCGGGATTGAAGTGATCGATATCAACACCGGAGCCTCGTATCAACTCTGCACGTTCGCCATCGGTTATGCCAAGCTCAATGAGGTGTTCCTGATCGGCGGCGTTCTGAAACACTACGGTGGCGCGACGTGCCATGAAAGCTGCCTGATAAATAGGCTTGATGGCATGACGCAGAAACCGGCTGCGCTTGCGAGTGCCAAGAAACACATGCCCCAGGCCGGTGACGGCATTGATTACGCGGTATACGCGGGCACACTTGGCGGCAATGGTGCCGTACAGGCAAGCCTTGATCGTAAAGTGGTGGACTAAATCTGGCTGCACACGACGATAGATGCGCAGAAGATCCACTAGGGCATGGGCCTCCTCCAGTGGATTTACGGAGTCACGAGAAACCAGCCATGGATGCACGGTGAACCCCTCGGCATGCAGCAAAGGGGTGTAACTATCGTGCGGGGCCACGGCTTCGACCTGATAACCGGCCGCCCGGAGTTCCCGAAGCAGCGGTAAGCGAAAATTGTAGAGGTACCAACTGGTGTTAGACACCAAAAGCACCTTCATGGCGGCCGTTAGATCAGAGCGCAAGGGGAGGCTTGCAATAAGGGATAAAGGGGAGGGAGTGGCTTTGCAAAGAACAGCAACCCACACGGTCAATTCTACATAAACAACACGATGTCCGACTGGTTCGGGGGGTGCTGAATATGGAGCAACGAGCCGGATATCAGGCAGGAGAATGCAAACAAAAGGATTGAGGGAGAGAAGGATTAGAGCTGGGAATACAGAGCGACGAAGAAGCTCAATGCAGAGGCGCCCAAAGTATAATTGAGTTACGTTAGTGACAACGCCCCAATGGGGCGGGGTGGGTGGAGAATTGGAGCAGGGGTGCGGACTTGGCACACAAGCAAGTGCCGATCCGAGGAAACGAGTAAGACCAAGTCGTCTGTCTTCATGGTGTAACCACTAGACACTCAGGCGCCTCGCGAGC
Source organism: Cyanobium sp. (assembly GCA_044369475.1). Classification (GTDB taxonomy): domain Bacteria; phylum Cyanobacteriota; class Cyanobacteriia; order PCC-6307; family Cyanobiaceae; genus Cyanobium_A. Next base: position 5,733 of record JBIPLV010000105.1, read on the forward strand.
GAAAACTCTAAAGTGACTTCAGTTGGTCCGTAAACAAGGGGAGTCGGGCATCTGATCTACACATCGCACAAGGAAGGAGACAGCCCTGGAAAGATGCAGGGGGGGTCTAAATAAGACTGTACAATAGCTCTGACACGAGTAATTGCAGATGGGTGCCGCATTGCTTCTCAACGCCGACATGAAGGTTCAAGCATGGCAGCTAAGGTGCATTGAATGCATTGCCAGTGAAATAGAGACAGTATATATCGCAGTTGAAAAATCAAAAGCCCAGAAGAAGCAGCAATACAGAAAGTCGATAAGACATATGTTTTATTATCTCCTGAACATAAAGTCCATAAGACTAAAAAGTTATCCAATAGACGTTAAATCGATGCTCTCCGCAAAGATCTACTACATAGAGTATACCGCGAATCAAAGAGGGTGGGCGCAAATCAGTTCACGCTCAGTTGAGTCAATACTTAATGACTCGCCAGAATATATTTACAAATGCGGGCTCGGTTTACTATCGGTACCAGCTGAACTGAAAGATATTCCGATCATATCTCATCATCACGGTGACCCAAGTCGGTATAGAGGACGCCCCGCAGGGTTTTATGAAATTCTAGCCAATGAGACAGCAATGGGCCAAGTAGTCCAGGTTCTATGCAACAAACTGGATGCTGGACGCATACTTGCATTTGGCGAATCAAAAATATCAGACTGGTCCTACAGAAAAACTTTACGCGATTCCTACGCTATTTCTCCGTATCTGTTGGCAACGGCGATCAGAAATGTACGAGATGGGACAAGTTTATGCATTGAAACCGAGGGCAGGAATAATCACTTACCCTCAAATCGGGTAGTCGTCAGGTTTATAATACACCTTGTGACTAGAAAGTTGAAGCGTCTGATCTACGCCGCATTCTATGAAAAAAAGTGGAATATCGCGGTTATTGAAAATCCAGAAGGTCACACTGTAAATCCATGGAAATTGCTTCAGCATATAAGATTGAAGCCCAAGGGAAGCAGGCAGATAGTAGTTAACAAGAAGTATTCCTTCTATGCGGATGCATTTTTATTGGGGGACAATATTATTGCAGAAGGGCTAAGGAAGTCAGACGGAATCGGAGAACTGGTGGAGTTAAATGC
>JBIPLV010000023.1:0-22098 GCA_044369475.1 Cyanobium sp.
TGGCCCAGCGCTACATCAAGGCCTTCGAGAACCCTATCCACTGGCAGCTGGTGCCCGCCGATGCCGCCATTGCGGCAGCGGCCGTGCGCCTGCGCCGCCAGGAGCCCCAGCTTGATGACAGCGCCGCCATCGAACTGGCCACCGCCATCCAGGCCGATGCGGCGGTGCTGGTCACCGACCATCCCGCCCTGGCCCAAACTGGCCAGCACCCCGTGCTCAGCGCCCTGCGCCTCTAAGCACCGCGAGTCCCTCCCCATGCCCATCCACCTCTTCTGGGGCGACGACGAGGCGGCCCGCAACCGTGCCGTGGAGGCGCTGGTGCAGGAGCAGCTCGATCCCAGCTGGGCCAGCCTCAACCTCAGCCGCCTCGATGGCAACGACAGCGGCCAGGCGGCCCAGGCCCTGGAGGAAGCCCGCACCCCCCCCTTCGGCGCCGGGGCCCGGGTGGTGGTGCTGCAGCGCAGCCCCTTCTGCAGCCAATGCCCGGCCGAGCTGGCCGAGGGCTTTGAAGCTGCCCTGGGTCAGGTGGCGGATGGCTGCCACTTGCTGCTGGTCAGCCCGAACAAACCCGACGCCCGGCTGCGCACCACCAAGGCCCTGCAGAAGCTGGTCAAGGCCGGCGCAGCCAGCGAGCAAAGCTTTGCCCTGCCGGCCATCTGGGACGGCGCCGGCCAGGTGGAGCTGGTGAGCCGCACCGCCCGGGAGCTGGGGCTGAAGCTCGAGCCGTCCGCCGCTGAAGCCCTGGCTGACGCCATCGGCAGCGACAGCGCCCGCCTGGCCAGCGAGCTGGAAAAACTCAGCCTCTACGCCGCCCCGGGCGCGCCGATCAGCCTGGCCGCCGTGCAGGCCCTGGTGGGTGGCCAAAGCACCAGCGCCCTGGCGGTGGGCGATGCCCTATTGGCGGGCCAGCCGGCCGACGCCATCGCCCGCCTCGATGCCCTGCTGGAAGCCAACGAACCGGCCCTGCGCATCGTGGCCGCCCTCACCAGCCAAATCCGCGGCTGGCTCTGGGTCACACTGCTGGAGAGCGCCGGCGAGCAGGACGTCGCCGTGATCGCCAAGGCGGCCGGCATCGGCAATCCCAAGCGCATCTACGTGATGCGCAAGCAGATCCGCGGCCGCCAGCCCAGCGTCTTCCTGCGCCTGCTCACCCAGCTCCTCGACGTGGAAGCCGCCCTCAAACGAGGCACAGCAGCCGGCGACGCCTTCCGCGACGGCTTCCTGCTCGCCAGCTCTCGCTGACAGACACCAAGACGGATAATCACCCCTTCCCTCAGGCACGCCCGCCACGCGCCCCCGCCATGGCCCTGCTGGTTCAGAAATTTGGTGGCACCTCGGTGGCGGATGTGCAGCGCATCCAGGCGGTGGCCCGCCGCATCGCCCGCTGCCGCGAAGAGGGCCATGAGCTGGTGATCGTGGTGTCGGCGATGGGCCACACCACCGACCAGCTCAGCGGCCTGGCCCGGGCCATCAGCGCCAACCCGCCCCAGCGAGAGATGGACATGCTGCTGGCCACCGGTGAGCAGGTGTCGATCGCCCTGCTCTCGATGGCGCTGCATGCCGAGGGCGTGCCCGCCGTATCGATGACCGGCACCCAGGCGGGGATCGTCACCGAGTCGGCCCACGGCCGCGCCCGCATCCTCGAAATCCGCACCGAACGGTTGCGGCGCCTGCTGGCCGAAGGCCAGGTGGTGGTGGTGGCCGGCTTCCAGGGCACCAGCAGCGGCGCCGGCGGCACCCCGGAAATCACCACCCTGGGCCGCGGCGGCTCCGACACCTCGGCGGTGGCCCTGGCCGCAGCGCTCGGGGCAGATGCCTGCGAGATCTACACCGATGTGCCCGGGGTGCTCACCACCGACCCCCGCAAGGTGGCCGACGCCCAGCTGATGGACACCGTCACCTGCGACGAGATGCTCGAGCTGGCCAGCCTTGGGGCGGCCGTGCTGCATCCAAGGGCGGTGGAGATCGCCCGCAACTACGGCGTGCCCCTGGTGGTGCGCTCCAGCTGGAGCGAGGGTCCGGGCACCCTGCTCACCAGCGGCGTGGCGCGGCCAATCGGCCACGAGGGGCTGGAGCTGGGCAAGCCGGTGGATGGCGCCGAACTCAACACCGACCAGGCCGTGCTGGCCCTCTCCCACGTGCCCGACCGGCCCGGGGTGGCAGCCCAGCTGTTCGAAGCCCTGGGCGCCGCCGGGCTCAACGTCGACCTGATCGTGCAAGCCACCCACGAGGGCAGCTCGAATGACATTGCCTTCACCCTGCCCGAGGCCGACCTCGACCAAGCCGAGCGGGTGTGCCGCGAAGTGCTGGCGGGCATGGGGGCAGCGCTCGGCGATGGCGGCGCCCAGCTCAGCGCTGAAGCCGGCCTGGCCAAGCTGAGCATTGCCGGCGCCGGCATCATGGGCCGGCCGGGCGTGGCCGCCCGCCTGTTCGACACCCTGGCCCGCGCCGGCATCAACCTGCGCCTGATCGCCACCAGCGAAGTGAAGGTGAGCGTTCTGGTGGCCGGACACCAAGCCGCCAAGGCCCTGCGGGCGGCCGGCGAGGCCTTCGAGCTACCGGAGCAGCACCTGCGCCGCAATCCCCGGCCATGCCACCTGGGCGATCCGGCCGTGCGCGGCGTCGCCCTCGACCGCGACCAAGCCCAGGTGGCGGTGCAGCGCCTGCCGGATCGCCCCGGCACCGCCGCGGCTGTGTGCCGCACCCTGGCCGATGCCGGCATCAGCCTCGACGCGATCGTCCAATCCGAGCGCACCCACGGCACCAGCAGCGATGGACTCAGCCGTGACATGAGTTTCGTGCTCAAGCGTGACGACCTAGCCCGGGCCGAACAGACCCTGGCTCCGCTGCTGCGCCAGTGGCCTGGCGCCCGCTTCGAGCAGGGGCCCGCCATCGCCCGCGTCAGCGCCGTCGGCGCCGGCATGCCCTGCACCCCCGGCACCGCCGCCCGCATGTTCCGCTGCCTGGCCGATGCGAGCATCAACATCGAGCTGATCGCCACCAGCGAAATCCGCACCAGCTGCGTGGTGGCCGAAGCCGACGGCGTGCGAGCCCTGCAGGCGGTGCACGCTGCCTTCGGCCTGGGCGGGGCCATCAGCCACCGCGCCGAAGGCACCGAAGCACCCGTTTAGGCCTTGCCCACCAGCTTCTGGCGCAGGGTTTTGATCTTGTCGCGCAGGTTGGCCGCCTCCTCGAAGTCGAGGGTCTTGGCGGCAGCTTTCATCTTGTCTTCAAGCTGCTGAATCAGCTCCGGCAGAGCATCGAGGGGCACCTCGTTGTGCTCGGCCTGCTCGGTGGCCTGCTCGAGCTGATCGTCGTTGAGCCGACGCGACACCTCCAGAAAGGCCAGGATCGAATTGCCCGCCCGCTTGCCCGCCGGGGTGGGCGTGATGCCGTGCTTCTGGTTGTAGGCGTGCTGGATGGCCCGGCGGCGCTCGGTTTCGCTGATGGCCTTGGCCATCGAATCGGTGAGGTTGTCGGCATAGAGCAGGGCCACCCCCTCGATGTGGCGGGCAGCGCGGCCGATGGTTTGGATCAAGGAGCGCTCAGCCCGCAGAAAGCCCTCCTTGTCGGCATCGAGGATCGCCACCAGCGACACCTCCGGCAGATCCAGGCCTTCGCGCAGCAGGTTCACGCCCACCAGCACGTCGTATTCACCATTGCGCAGATCCTGAATGATCTCGATCCGCTCCAGGGAGTGGATCTCCGAGTGCAGATAGCGCACCCTCACACCGTTTTCGGCGAGGTAGTCGGTGAGGTCTTCGGCCATGCGCTTGGTGAGCGTGGTCACCAGCACCCGCTCCCGCTTGTCGGCCCGCACCCGGATCTCGCCGAGTAGGTCGTCCACCTGCCCCTCGGTGGGACGCACCTCCACGATCGGATCGAGCACACCGGTGGGGCGGATCACCTGCTCCACCACCTGGCCATGGCTCTGCTCCAGCTCCCAATTGCCGGGAGTGGCACTCACAAAGATGGTCTGGCGTGCCTTCTCCCAAAACTCCGAACCCTTGAGCGGCCGGTTGTCGGCGGCACTGGGCAGGCGGAAGCCGTGTTCGATCAGCACCTGCTTGCGCGCTTGGTCGCCGTTGTACATGGCCTGCAGCTGCGAGCACGTGACGTGGCTCTCATCCACCACCAGCAGCCAGTCGTCGGGGAAGTAGTCGATCAGGCACTCCGGAGGGGTGCCCGCTTCCCGCCGCGCCAGGTGGCGGGCGTAGTTCTCCACGCCGTTGCAGTAACCCACCTGCTCGAGCATCTCCAGGTCGTAGGTGGTGCGCTGCTCCAGCCGCTGGGCCTCCAGCAGCCGGCCCTGGCCATTGAGCACATCGAGCCGCTCCCGCATTTCGGTGCGAATCGCCTGGATCGCCTCGGCCAGCCGCTCCTTGGGGGTCACAAAGTGCTTGGCCGGGTAGATGTTGATGCTCTCCAGGCTTTGCAGGATCTCACCCGTGGTGGGGTCGACGTAGCGGATGGCCTCCACCTCATCGCCAAACAACTCGATGCGCACCAGCCGGTCTTCGTAGGCCGGGCCGATCTCCAGCACATCGCCCCGCACCCGGAAACGGCCGCGCGAGATCTCCAGGTCGTTACGGGAATACTGGTTGTTCACCAGCTCACGCAGCGAGCCGCGCAGATTGAGCGTTTCTCCCACCTGGAATTTTACGGCGGCCTTGAGGTATTCACTGGGAATCCCCAAGCCATAGATGCAACTGATCGAGGCCACAACGATCACATCCTTGCGCTCAAACAACGAGCGGGTCGCCGAGTGGCGCAGCATGTCGATCTCTTCGTTGATCGAGGCTGTTTTGGCGATGTAGGTGTCGGAGACGGGCACATACGCCTCCGGCTGGTAGTAGTCGTAATAGCTGATGAAGTACTCAACGGCATTGTTTGGGAAAAACTCCCGCAGCTCGTTGCAAAGCTGGGCCGCCAAGGTCTTGTTGTGAGCCAACACCAGGGCCGGACGCCCGGTTTGGGCGATCACATTGGCGATGGTGAAGGTCTTGCCGGTGCCGGTGGCCCCCAGCAGGGTCTGGTAGCGCTCGCCGCAATCAACGCCCCGCACCAACCCGGCGATGGCGGTGGGCTGGTCACCCTTGGGGCTGTAGGGGGCTTGGAGTTGGAACGGAACCATCCCCCCATTGTCGGGGTCAAGCCACCGGAGCTGCGGTGATCAGCGCTGCCACCCGGGTGAAGTCAACGTCGAGGCCCAGCAGGCGGAGGATGATTGCCGACAGCACCGCGTACACCACGCCGCCGAGGATCCCGCTCAGCAGACCGTTCTTGAGGCGGAACCCCTTGATCAGCCAAGCCGCCAGGCCGAACAAGATCACGGTGATGATCCAGTTGAACAGCAGGCTCACCGGGCTGATCAACCCACCCAGGCTGGTCACTGCCCAGATCGGACCGAAGACCAGCTTTAACGGCCAGATCAACAGGGTGCCAAGCAGGCCGATCACCACGGCCGCAAGCAGGGCGATCGGGAAGCTGCTCACCTCCACGCCGAGGGGCAGCCAAGCCACGATCAACAGCACGATTGTGCGGATCGGCCACTGCAACAGCCACATCAACGAACCCATGACAACCGGGCAGGGATCTCTCCCGCAAGGTAGTCATGGGTTCAGTGGGGCACCACAGAGCCTGGCGTCAACCGGCAACGCTTGCGCCAGCCGCCATACCCAGGCCGACACCGCTGGTGAGGGCTTCCCGCAGGCCGCGCACCACCGCCACCATGGCCAGCGGATCCGCCAGCCGATTGACCGCCGAGCCCACGCCCACGCCAGCGGCACCGGCGGCAATCGCCAGCGGCAGGGTGACAGCCGACAGGCCAGAGGCGCAGAGCACTGGAGCATCGCAACCGGCCGCGGCCAGGGCGTGGCTGATCACATGGGCAGCCGCCAGGGTGGGAGCGGCCTTCTCAATCAGGCCGAGGGTGCCGGCGCTGAAAGGCTTGGCGCTGGTGCCGCCCTCGGTCTGGATGATGTCGGCGCCGGCGGCCACCAGATCCACCGCCAGCTGCTCCTGCTGGTCGAGGGGCAGCACGTGGGGCACGGTGACGCTCAGCACCACCTGGGGCAGCAGCGCCCGGGTGCGGCGGGTGAGCTCCAGCACCTCGGCGGCATCGAAAATCCGGCCCTGGGGATAGAAGGCGTCGTAGTTGCCGATCTCCACCATGGCGGCACCGGCGGCCACGGCGGCGGGGAAGAGCTCAGGCTCCACAGCGCTGACGCAGATCGGCAGGTGGCTGGCGGCGGCGGCGCGCCGCACCAGCGCAGGATCACAAGCCACATCGATCAGGTCGGCGCCGCCCTGGCCGGCCGCCTGGCTGATGCGCTCCACGGCGGCGGCATCGAAGTTGGTGAGGCCAGCGATCACCTTGAGCAGGCGGCGCTCAGCCAAAGCGGCCTGCAGCGCGCTGGGCAGCTGATCGAGACGCGACTTCGCAACCATGGAACGCAACCCTTGGGATAGTGGGGTGATTCTCCCATCCGGGCCACGCTGGAGCCCCGACCACCTGCGCCTGCACCGCCAGCTGCGGCGCCAGCCGGAGCTGCTGCCAGCCGGGGCCACGCTGCTGCTGGCGGTGTCCGGCGGGCAAGACTCCATGGCCCTCCTCGCCCTGTTGCACGACCTGCAGCGATTGCACCACTGGCGCTTGCTGCTGTGGCACGGCGACCACCGCTGGCGCCCCGAATCCGGCCGCCAGGCCGCGGAGTTGGCCGCCTGGACCGCCGCCCAGGGGCTAACTCTCCACATCGATCGCTGGGAGCAGCCGCCAGACCGCAGCGAAGCCGCCGCCCGCGCCTGGCGCTACGGCCAATTGGAGGTGCGGGCTCGCGAGCTGGGGGCCAGTCATGTGGTGACCGCCCACACCGCCAACGACCGGGCCGAAACCCTGCTGCTGCATCTGGCCCGGGGCAGCCACCGCCGCGGCCTGGCCAGCCTGCGCCGCCTGCGCCCCCTCGCTGCCGGCCCGAGCCCGCTGCTGCTAGCGCGGCCGCTGTTGACCTTCTCCAGAAGCGAGACGGGCCGGCTCTGTGCCCAACTGGATCTACCGGTGTGGCACGACCCGAGCAACAACGACCGCCGCTACAGCCGCAACCGCCTCCGGGCGGAGGTACTGCCCGTGCTGGAAGCCCTGCATCCCGGCGCCGCAGCGCGCATCAGCGCCCAGGCCGAGCGGCTGGTGGACGAGGTGGACTGTGGCAGCGAACTGGTGGACCTGGCCCTGCAAGCCCTCAGCAGCGCCAGCACCTCGCAAGCCATGCCAGCCCTGCAACGCCGGCTGCTGGTGGCCCTGGCGCCCGCCAACCAGCGCCAGCTGCTGCACCGCTGGCTCGAGCGCCACACCGAGCAGGTGCTGGCGGCCCGCCCCTTGGAGGACTTGCGGCAGCGGCTGCAATCCGGCCAGGCGCCTGGGAGCGCCCAACTGGGCGCGGGTTGGCAGCTGCGCTGGGATCGCCCCACACTGTGGCTCGAGCCTCCTTCCCTGCCAACCCCAGCATGACCGCCGCCGCCATGGCTGCCACACCAGACCCTCTGCAACAGCGCTACGAGGCCATTGAGCGGGTGTACAGCGAACGGCGGTGGGACGACGTGGCCCGGCGGAGTGAAGAGCTGCTGCTGGAGCTGCCCAACGACCCGGGCCATCCCCTGCGCCAACGGCTGCAGCTGCTGCTCGGTCACACCTATCTGTATGGCTACCAAGATGCGGCCACCGCATCTGGCTTCTACAGCCGGGTGCAGGCCGCCAGCAAGGAGCCAGTGCTGCTGGACATCGCCGCCCTGGGCCTGCAGCAGTGCGCCAGCCTGGAGAGTGCTTCCCCCGCTGCCGCCGCCGAGACCCCACCGGAACGGACAGAGGAGCCAGCAATCGAACCAACGGCCGTCGCCATCGGCCAGGCCTTTCCCTTCACGGCCGAAGCGGTGAACCCTGCTGCCCCAGGGAGCAGCGACGCCCGACCGGCCATGCCCTGGATGGAGCACCTGGGTGGCAGCGACCCTGCAGCGACCACAGCCCCATCCCCAGCCACAGCACCAGCACCAGCACCAGCACCAGCACCAGCGTTGGTGGCAGAGGTGATCGACGAGCCCGAGCTGATCGAGGTGGCCCTGGCCGATCGGGCCCAGGCTGAAGAGCTCGAGGTGACCGTTAGCAAAGAGCTTCCTGCTTCAATTCAGGAGCTCTCGAGCGAGCCCATCAACCGCCTCAGCCCCGAGGAGATCGCCGAGCTCTCCAAGGGGCTGTTGCGGGTGGTGATCCGCTAAGAGACAGCAGTCGCAACCGGGCGGGCCTCAGCCCGCTGTGGCGGCAGAGCGGCGGCGACGGGTGCGGCCGGCGGGTTCCGGCTCCGGCTCCGCCACTGCCGGCGACTTCACAGCAACGGCTTGAACAGCAACGGCTGTGGCCGCAGCAGGGGCGCCGACCGCCGCGACCGCGAGCTGACGCTGGGGTGCCGGAGCGCTGCCATCGCGGCCGCGGCCGCCTCCATCACGACCGCCATCGCGGCCACCGCGACCCCGGGGAGCCGGACGGCTATCGGGCTCGGCATCGGCCCGGCCCTTGTAGGCCGGCGTGCCAGCAGGGGCCGGCTGCACCAGACAGATGATCAGCGGCTCCACCTGCAGCTCCCGGCGCAGGCGGCGCTGCAGGCCCACCTCCACCTCGCGCTGCACGCCCACCCAATCCACGTCGGGGGCCTTGCCGCCGGTGTTGCGGCAGAGCTGGTTCCAACGGTTCTCCAGCACCCAACCGATTTCCCGCTCGGCCCACATCGAGAGCTTGCGGGCATCGGCTGTGGTGACCACCCCGCGAATGTTCACCCGCGGCGGCGCAGCCATCACCCCATCGGTGCTGATCACCGCCAGCAGGGTGATCACACCATCTTCCGCCAGCTGCTGGCGCTCCTTGAGCACCCGGGCATCAACGATGCCGTTGCGGGAGGCATCGAGCAGCTCGATGCCGGCTTTCACCGGATCGCCCTTGCTGATCGAATCGGGGCTGAGTTGCACCACGTCACCGTTGTCGATGATCAGGATGTTGTCGGCCGGAATGCCCATCGATTGGGCGGTTTTGCTGTGGGCCACCAGCATGCGGTGCTCACCGTGCACCGGCACAAAGTATTTGGGCTTGGTGAGGGCCAGCATCAGCTTCTGGTCTTCCTGGAAGCCGTGGCCAGACACGTGGATACCCTCGCCCTTGCCATAGACCACCTTGGCTCCTTGCATCATCAACCGGTCAATCGTGTTCACCACCGAGATGGTGTTGCCGGGGATCGGGCTGGCCGAGAAGATGATCGTGTCGGTGCTCTTCACCTGCACCTGGGGATGCTCACCGCGGGAAATGCGGCTCAGGGCGGCGAGCGGCTCACCCTGGCTGCCGGTCATCAGCAGTAGGGTTTCGCGATCTGGCAGATCACGGATCTGCTTGATCGGCACGAACAGATCATCAGGGGCGCGCATGTAGCCGAGCTCGCGCGCCTTCGCGATCACATTGAGCATCGAGCGACCCAGCAGACCCACCTTGCGGCCGTTCTTAAGAGCCAGCTCCAGGATCATCGACACCCGGTGAATCGAGCTGGCAAAGGTGGTGATGATCACCCGACCTTCCGCCTGGGAGATGTGGCGATCCAGGCAGGGAAACACCGAGCGCTCGGGGGGGCAGAAGCCCGGCACCTCAGCATTGGTGGAATCGCTGAACAGGCACAGCACGCCTTGGTCACCGTAGTGGGCCAGGCGAGCCATGTCAAAGGTTTCGCCATCCACCGGCGTGTGGTCGAATTTGAAGTCGCCGGTAAAAATCACCGTGCCCACCGGGCTGGTAATGGCCAGCGAAAAGCTGTCGGCCATCGAGTGGGTGTTGCGGATGAACTCCACCGAGAAGTGCTGGCCCACCTTCACCACATCGCGGGGGGCGACGGTTTGCAAGATGGTGCGATCCATCACACCGGCCTCTTCCATCTTGCCGGTGAGCATGGCCAGCGCCAGACGCGGGCCGTGGATCACGGGGATGTTGAAGTTCTTGAGGTGGTGGGCAATGCCACCGATGTGATCTTCGTGACCGTGGGTCACGATCATGCCGCGGATGCGCTTCTGGTTTTCCTTCAGATAGCTGGTGTCGGGCATCACCACGTTGACGCCGTGCATGCCATCGCTGGGGAAGGCCAGGCCAGCATCCACCAGCATGATGTCGTCGCCGTACTCGAACACGCAGGTGTTCTTGCCGATCTCATGAAGGCCACCGAGGGGGATCACCCGAAGGGCCGGCTTCTTGATAGCGGATGGATTGGCGCCGTTGGAATGGGTCATACAAACAAAAACGATTCAGGGAATGGAAACAATCGGAATGGATCTGGTCTCAAGCCTTGGCGTCAAGTAGGACGCAGGGCGGCCAGGGTTTCAGAAAGGCGTTGTCGCACGTCGGCGGTGGCAGACAGCAAAGGAAGACGGGGGGCACCCACCGGCCAGCCGCAGAGCTCCAGGGCGGCTTTGACGGGGATGGGGTTGGTGGTGCAGAACAGCGCCTTGCAAAGAGGCAACAGCTGCTCATGCAGGGCAAGAGCCTCGGCCAGATCGCCGGCGAGGAAGGCGCGGATCATGGCGCGGATCTCAGGGCCAGCCAGATGGCTGGCCACACTGACAACACCCACCGCGCCCACCGCCAGCATCGGCAGCGTGAGGGCGTCGTCACCGCTGTAGATGGCCAGACGGTCGCCACAAAGGACCCGCAGGGCACTCACCTCTTCGGTGGTGCCGCTGGCGGCCTTGAAGCTCACCACGTTGGGGCAGTCGAGCAGCCGGGCCACGGTGGCCGGTTCCAGGCTGGTGCCAGTGCGACCGGGGATGTTGTAGAGCATCAGCGGCAACAGGGGAGCCGCCGCGGCCACGGCGCGGAAATGGGCCTCCAGGCCGTCCTGGGGGGGCTTGTTGTAATAGGGCACCACCACCAGGGCACCGTCAGCCCCAAGAGCTGCGGCCTGGCGGGTGGCCTCCACCGCCTCGGCAGTGCAATTGCTGCCGCTGCCAGCCAGCACCTTGGCGCGGTCGCCCACGGCGCCCTTCACCGCTGCAAACAGGTCGTGCTGCTCGTCCCAGCTGAGGGTGGGCGATTCACCGGTGGTTCCACACACCACCAGGCCATCGGAGCCCTGGCTCACCAGATGGTCCGCCAGCCGGGCCGTGAGCTCCAGATCCACCGAGCCATCGGCGGAAAATGGGGTGACCATCGCCGTTACCACGCGCCCAAACGGCGCGGACGGCCCCGGGGACTGGCTCAAGCGGCACCTCCGGCCAGCCCATCCCCAGGAGCGGCTGTGAGGCCCTGGATCAGCAGTTCGGCGATCTGAATGGCATTGAGAGCTGCCCCCTTGCGGATCTGATCGCCGCAGAGCCAAAGCTCGAGGGCGTTGGGTTCGCTGAGATCCTGGCGGATGCGTCCCACGGCCACCGGATCCCGGCCCGTCACATCGGTGGGCATGGGGAAGCGGTTGGCCTCGAAGTTTTCCAGCAGCTCCACGCCGGGCGCTACCGCCAGCAGGGCGCGAGCCTCGTCCACCGGGAAAGGCTCGTGAAATTCGATGTTGACGGCTTCCGAGTGGGCCCGCAGCACCGGCACCCGCACGCAGGTGGCCGAGAGCCGCAGCTGGGGCGTCCCCATGATCTTGCGGGTCTCGTTGACCATCTTGAGCTCCTCTTCGCAGTAGCCGTTGGGCTGGAGCGGCGAGTTGTGCAGAAAAAGGTTGAAAGCCAGCGAATGGGGCAGCACCGCACTCACCGGTTCGCCCCCCTCGAGCACGGTGCGGCTGAGGGTGCGCAACTCCTCCATGGCGCGGGCCCCGGCGCCACTGGCGCTCTGGTAGGTGCTCACGACCACCCGCCGGATCGCCCGCTTGGCCGCCAGAGGCGCCAAGGCCAGGGTGAGCAGGATCGTGGTGCAGTTGGGGTTGGCGATGATGCCGCGATGGCCGAAGGCGGCCTCCGGATTCACCTCGGGCACCACCAACGGCACCTCGGGATCCATGCGGAAGGCGCTGGAGTTGTCGATCACCACGGCACCGGTGCTGGCCGCCACCGGTGCCCACTGACGCGACACCGAACCACCGGCGGAGGCCAGCACCACATCCACCCCCGCGAAAGCTGAGGCTTCCACGGGCTGAATCGTGAGCACCTGATCGCGCCAGCGCAGGCTCTGGCCCGCGGAGCGAGGCGACGCCAAGGGGATCAGCTCCGCCACGGGGAACTGCCGCTCATCGAGAAGTTCCAACAGCTCCTGCCCCACCGCGCCAGTGGCGCCCAACACCGCCACCCGCAGGGGTCGGTTGGGCAGGGACTTGGGGGTGGGGGAAGGGGCGGTCTGGGCGGCGGTCAAGGGAGCGGGAATGAAATCGAAAGCTGGTGGCGGGAGTGGAACGGGCTGAAACGGACCCGTGACGGGGGCAAGAAGCTGCCGCAAAGAACAGGCCTGCACGCAGACCGAAACGTTGCTGATTGGGAAGCTATTGCCTTCGTCGTGCGCCGAGCGAACAATACGCGCTCAGGGCTCGGAACGGTCAGTTTCTAGGATGAAGGGCTGCAACTGTTTTCCATGAGCTCTGCTGCTGCTGCTGCCACCACGCTGACTGTCAAGGCCACCCCCCGCCCGGGCAGCCGCGTGGCCTTGGAGGTGGCCATCCCCGGCGGCCGCAGCCAGGCCAGCTACGACGCCGCCGTGGAGAAGCTGAGCCGCAGCATCAAGCTGCCAGGCTTCCGCAAGGGCAAGGTGCCCCGGCCAGTGCTGTTGCAGCAGATCGGCCCCCTGCGCATCCGGGCCACCGCCCTGGAAGACCTGGTGGATGCCGCCTTCCGCGACGCCCTGGAACAGGAGCCGGTGGCGGCCATCGGCCGGCCCGAGCTCAGCGAAGGCTTCGAAGCCGTGCTGGAGCGCTTCGAACCCGGCAGCGCGCTCACGATCACCCTGGAGCTCGACGTCGAGCCCACCCCCACCCTCAAGGCCACCAAGGGCCTCAAGGCCGAGGCGGAAGCGATTGCCTATGACGCCGCCCGCGTGGACGAGTTGATCGAGCAATCGCGCAAGCAGCTCGCCGCCCTCGTGCCCGTGGAGGGTCGCGCCGCCGCCAGCGGCGATGTGGCCGTGCTCAGCTTCAGCGGCGTTTACGCCGACACCAACGAGGCGATCAGCGGCGGCAGCAGCGATGCCATGGAGGTGGAGCTGGAGGAGGGTCGCATGATCCCTGGCTTTGTTGAGGGCGTGATCGGCATGGCCATCGGCAACAGCAAAACCATCGACTGCCAGTTCCCCGAGAGCTACCCCCAGGAGGACGCCGCCGGCCGAGCGGCCCGCTTCGAGATCAGCCTCAAGGACCTCAAGAGCCGGGAGCTGCCCGCCCTCGACGACGCCTTCGCCCAGCAAGCCAGCGACAAAGCCACCCTGGCGGAGCTGCGCGCCGATCTGGAAACCAGGCTCAAGGACGACGCCGAGCGCCGGGCCAAGGCCAGCCGCCACGACGCCCTGCTCGCCGCCCTGGTGGAGGAGCTCGAGGTGGAGCTGCCCGAAACCCTGGTGCAGCAGGAAATCCGCAACCTGGTGGAGCAGACCGCCGGCCAGATCGCCCAGCAGGGGATGGACGTCAAAAAGCTGTTCACCCCCGACCTGGTGCGCAGCCTGATGGACACCTCCCGCCCCGAGGCCGAGGAGCGTCTGCGCCGCAGCCTGGCCCTCAAGGCCCTAGCCACCGCCGAGAAGATCGAAGTGGAAGCCCAGGAGCTGGAGGCCAAGGTGAAGGAGATCAGCCGCGGCCTCAGCCAGCAAGGCAACATCGATCCGGAGCGACTGCGCCTGGCCGTGGCCGACGACCTGCTGCGCGACAAGCTGCTGGAGTGGCTGGAAGCCAACAGCACCATCACCGAAAAAACTCCCGAGGACGCTGCGAAGGAAGACGCTGCGAAGAGCGGTGATGAGGCCAAGCCCAAGGCGAAAGCCAAAGCGAAAGCAGCCAAGGCCGACAAGGGCGACGCCTGATCCAAGCCCGGTGCCGGGTCAAAGCCCATAGATTGCAACCACGAGCCCTCCCCCGCGCGTGATCGACGCCACCATCCGCCATCCCATCCACAGCAGCTGGAGCCCCAGCGGCTCCCCCGGGGTGCTGCCCACGGTGGTGGAGCAGTCGGGCAAGGGCGACCGCGCCTTCGACATCTATTCGCGCCTGTTGCGCGAGCGGATCATCTTCCTGGGCACCGGCATCGACGACCAGGTGGCCGACTCCCTCGTGGCTCAGCTGCTGTTCCTGGAAGCGGAGGACCCCGAAAAGGACATCCAGATCTACGTGAACTCGCCAGGTGGTTCGGTGACGGCCGGCCTGGCCATCTACGACACCATGCAGCAGGTCTCCCCTGACGTGGTGACCATCTGCTACGGCCTGGCGGCCTCGATGGGCGCTTTCCTGCTCTCGGGCGGCACCAAGGGCAAGCGGCTCGCCCTGCCCAACGCCCGAATCATGATCCACCAGCCCCTCGGCGGCGCCCAGGGCCAGGCCGTCGACATCGAAATCCAGGCCAAGGAGATCCTGTTCCTCAAGGACACCCTCAACGGCCTGATGGCCGAGCACACCGGCCAGCCGCTCGCAAAGATCACCGAAGACACCGACCGCGACTACTTCCTTTCGCCGGCGGAAGCGGTTGAATACGGCCTGATCGACCGGGTGGTGACTGACTCGAGCCCGGTTTGATCCTTAAGGTCGGCTGACGAACCATCGTTTCCTGTCGATCCTGGACCCAGGCCCCCTGCCCGCCCGTCGCCACCCCGAATGGCCAAGTTCGACGCCCACCTGAAGTGCTCGTTCTGCGGCAAATCGCAGGAACAGGTGCGCAAGCTGATCGCCGGTCCAGGCGTCTACATCTGCGATGAATGCATCGATCTCTGCAACGAGATCCTGGATGAGGAACTGGTGGACGGCCAGGGCAGCAGCGGCGGCGGGCGCCATACCCCGGACACCAGCCGCAGCAAGGCGCCTGCCAAGAAAACCTCCAAGCCTGCCCCCACCCTGGCGGAGGTGCCCAAGCCCCAAGAGATCAAGGCCTTCCTCGACCGCCAGGTGGTGGGTCAGGAAGAAGCCAAGAAAAACCTGTCCGTGGCGGTCTACAACCACTACAAGCGCCTGGCCTGGCAGGGAGATGGCAAAGGTGAAACCGACCAGACAGCCACGCGCCTGCACAAGAGCAACATCCTGCTGATCGGCCCCACCGGCTGCGGCAAGACCCTGCTGGCCCAAACCCTGGCCGACATGCTCGACGTGCCCTTTGCGGTGGCCGACGCCACCACCCTCACCGAGGCGGGCTACGTCGGCGAAGACGTGGAAAACATCCTGCTGCGCCTGCTGCAGAAGGCTGATCTGGATGTGGAGCAGGCCCAGCGGGGCATCATCTACATCGACGAGATCGACAAGATCGCCCGCAAGAGCGAAAACCCCTCGATCACCCGCGACGTGTCCGGCGAGGGGGTGCAGCAGGCGCTGCTGAAGATGCTGGAGGGCACCGTGGCCAACGTGCCGCCCCAAGGCGGTCGCAAGCATCCCTATCAAGACTGCATCCAGATCGACACCAGCCAGATCCTGTTCATCTGCGGCGGTGCCTTTGTGGGCCTCGAAGATGTGGTGCAGAAGCGGATGGGCCGCAACGCCATCGGCTTCCTCAGCGCCGATGGCAGCAGCCGGCCCCGCAGCGGCAAGGATCGCCATGCGGCCGAGGTGCTGCGCCACCTCGAACCCGAAGACCTGGTGCGCTACGGCCTGATTCCCGAATTCATCGGGCGGCTGCCGGTGAGCGCGGTGCTCGAACCCCTGGACACGCCCGCCCTGGAGGCGATCCTCACCGAGCCGCGCGACGCCCTGGTCAAGCAGTTCCAGACGCTGCTCAGCATGGACAACGTCGAACTGGACTTTGAACCGGGAGCCGTCGAAGCCATCGCCATCGAGGCCCACCGCCGCAAGACCGGCGCCCGGGCGCTGCGGGGCATCGTCGAGGAGTTGATGCTCGATCTGATGTACGACCTGCCCTCCCGCAAGGACGTCAAGGCCTTCACCGTGACCCGGGAGCTGGTGGAGCAGCGCAGCAAAGGTCAGGTGGTGCCGCTGGGCACCGCCAACCTCGACGAAGCCCAACAGGCCAGCGCCTGAAACCGGGCTCTCCGCCCCTGCACCGATGTCCGCCGCCGACCACCTGCAGGTGCCGCGCCAGCACGGCCTGTTCCTGCACCACGGCATCGACCTGGGCGACGGCAGCGTGGCCCACTACCTGGAGGGGCGCGAAATTCTGCGCAGCCCGGTGGCGGAGTTCAGCCGTGGCGAACCGGTGGCGGCGGTGCCCTACGCCGAAGGCACCTGCTCGCCAGCCGGCGTGACCCTGCGGCGGGCCATGGGCCGGCTGGGCGAGCAAAACTACAACCTGCTGTTCAACAACTGCGAGCACTTCGCCCACTGGTGCAAAACCGGCCGCCACCGCAGCGCCCAGGTCGAAAACTGGCTGCACACCGGCAGCCTCGGGGCCCTGGCGTTCGGCCAGTGGATGCCCGCCGCCATGCTCACCGGCGTCCGGCTGCTGCTGCGCCAAAACAACCAAGTGGAAAAGGGCAAGGAGCTGGCCCGCCGCAGCCTGGCCCAACTCGACCAGCTGCGCCTGAGCCTGCAGCAGAAGCTGGAGGAGGAGCTAAGCCGGGCCGAGGCGCGTTGGGGCGAAGACCGCTTTGAAAGCCTGCGGCTGGCAGCCCAGAACCTGGCCGACCGGCTCACCGAGGTGGAAGAACTGGAAGAGCGGCTGCGACGTCAGTTCGAACCGGGACAGGACCAGTAACCTCAATCTCCCGCCTCCTCGAGGCAGCTTCTCTGCGCGCCGCTGCCCCATGAGCCCAACGGCGATCTCCAGCTACCAACCGCTCCACCACAAGTACCGGCCCCAGCGCTTCGACCAGCTGGTGGGCCAGGAGGCGATCGCCGCCACCCTGGGCAACGCCCTGCGCACCGGCCGGATCGCGCCGGCCTATCTGTTCTGCGGCCCGCGCGGCACCGGCAAAACCTCCAGCGCCCGCATCCTGGCCCGCTCGCTCAACTGCATCGGCAGTGATGGGCCCACGCCCGAACCCTGCGGCGTGTGTGAGCTGTGCACCTCGATCGCCGCGGGCAGCGCCCTCGATGTGATCGAAATCGACGCCGCCTCCAACACCGGCGTTGACAACATCCGCGAGCTGATCGAGCGCTCCCGCTTCGCGCCCGTGCAGGCCCGCTGGAAGGTGTACGTGGTGGACGAGTGCCACATGCTCTCCACCGCCGCCTTCAACGCCCTGCTCAAAACCCTGGAGGAGCCGCCGCCTCGGGTGGTGTTCGTGCTGGCCACCACCGACCCCCAGCGGGTGCTGCCCACGATCCTGAGCCGCTGCCAGCGCTTCGATTTCCGCCGCATCCCCCTGCAGGCCCTGGAGCAGCACCTGGGCTGGATCGCTGAGCAGGAGACGATCGGCATCACCCCCGAAGCCCTGCACGTGGTGGCCCAGCGGGCCCAGGGGGGCCTGCGCGATGCCGAGAGCCTGCTGGATCAGCTCAGCCTGCTGCCGGCGCCGATCGAGGCCACGGCGGTGTGGGAGCTGCTGGGAGCGGTGCCGGAACAGGAACTGCTGGCGCTGGCCCGGGCCTTGGCTGGTGCCGAACCCCTCGCCCTGCTGGAGGGCAGCCGGGAGCTGCTGGAGCGAGGCCGGGAGCCCGCTGCGGTGCTGCAGGGGTTGGTGAGCTTGCTGCGCGATCTGGTGTTGGCCGGCACCGCCCCCGACCGGCTGGAGCTCACCAGCGTGTCGCCCCAGTTCCGCGCCGAGCTGCCCGATCTGGCCCGCTCGATCGGCAAGGCGCGCCTGCTGCAGTGGCAGGCCCAGCTGAAGGGCAGCGAACAGCAGCTGCGCCACAGCGTCAATCCACGCCTGTGGTTGGAGGTGCTGCTGCTCGGCCTGCTGGCCGAACCGGTGGCCACCGCCACGGCCGCCACCACCACAGCGGCTCCGATCTCGGCTCCAGTTCCGGCTCCGGCGGCCGCACCCCTGCCGGTCAAACCGGCCATGGCCGCACCAACGGCAACCATCGAAACAGCGGCTAGCCCTGAGGTCATCCCGGCAGCACCCGCTCCGGCAGCTGAGAACGCCACCAACCTGCAGGAGCTGTGGCAACAAATCCTGGCCGGGCTGGAGCTGCCCTCCACCCGCATGCTGCTGTCCCAGCAGGCCCAGTTGGTGCGCCTCGACGAGCGCCGGGCGGTGGTGCAGGTGGCCGGCAACTGGATGGCCATGGTGCAGAGCCGCCTCTCCCTGCTCGAGGCAGCCGTGGCCAAGGCCCTGGGCAGCCCGCGCCAGCTGGTGTTGGAAGGCGGGGGCGAACACACACCTCCCACCAGCGCCGCCCCAGCCCCAGTGGTCACCCGGGTGATCCCGCCACCAGCTCCTACCCCAACTCCTGCCCCAGTCCCGGCAGCGACTCCCGCAGCCGTGAGCCCACCCGCCCCGGTGGCCGTGAGCCCGATGGCCCAGCCTGCGGCGGCCCTGGAGGCTCCAACCGCCGCTCCACGTCAGGATCCCGCTCCGGCCGCCCCCCTCGACGAGAAGGCGCGGCGGCTGGCCGAGTTCTTCAACGGCGAAGTCATCGAACTTGATGGCCCCATCGACGGCATTCCCTCCAAGGAAGCGGCGGCCTGAACCACCCAGAGCTCAGGCGGCCGCAGGATCCTCGATCGGTGCGTCCTCGTCTTCGCCAAGGTGCATGGTTTTGGCCCACACCAGGGTTTTGGGAAGCAGGGCCATGCGCAGGCTGGTCCAGGGAATCACCACAAACCAGTGGGCCAGGTAGGCGATGCCCAGGGCCAGGTTCCAAAGATTCATGGCTGGCAGCGCCGGGCCTTCGCAGGACCGGCGGCAGCCGGCCAGGATCGCGCCGCCCGAAAGACCGAAGGCCACAAACGACAGGGGCCAAATCGTCGGCGGGGTGCGGGTGAGCACGGCGCCCAGTAAATCGGCGATCGCCACCACCGGCAAGCCGTACTGCAGCAGGAAAAAGCAGACCAGATCGAGCTTCTGGGCACCGTTGAGCCGATCCGAGAGCAGACCGGGCCCGTAGTCAAAGAAACGCTGCAAGCCCCCTTCAGCCCAGCGCTGACGCTGACGCCACAGGGCCGCCAGGCTGAGCACGGCCTCCTCCTGCACCGGCGGGTCCCACAGGATGCCGATCGGTTGACCATCGAGCAGCAGCCGGAAGCTGAGGTCGAGATCATCGGTGACGGTGGCCTCGTTGAAACCGCCACTGCTGAGCAGGGCATCGCGGCGCAGCAGCTGGCCGTTGCCCCGCAACTCCGCCACACCGCCCGCCGCCAGTCGGCCCTGCTGGATCACCGCATCCAGGGCCATCTCCATGGCTTGGGCCCGGGTGAGCCAGTTGGCGTTGGCATTCACCTCCGCCTTGCGCAGCTGCACCGCCGACCAACCACCGGCTTCGGCGTAGGGGATCAGCCGCTCCAGGGTGTCGCTCTGAAGATCGGCATCTGCATCGAGCACAAACATCCAGCGCCCCTGCAGCTGCTGCATCACAAGGTTGAGGGCACCGGATTTGCCACCACCAGCATCGGCCTCCCGGCGCAGCACCTGCAGAAAGGGATGGCGCTCCTGCAGCTCGGCCAACACCTGGGGGGTGCGGTCGCGGCTGGCGTCGTCGATCACCCAGAGCCGCAGCTGGCCCTCCGGATAGCGCAGCTGCGCAATGCGCTCCACCAGCCGGCCGATCACGGCCTGCTCGTCGCGGGCCGCCACCACCACATCCACCGCCGGCAGCGGCTCAGGGGGCTGAGGGGGGTCTGCCGCAGGGGAAGACGCGGGGCGGAAGGCCTGCAACAACACGGTGCGCAAGCTGTAGCTGCCCAGCAGGAGCGCCAGGCTGAGGGCAGGAATCAGGCGCAGGGATTCCGAGAGCCAGTGGGGGGCCAACCCCACCCAGCCGCAACCGATCAGGAAGAGGGCGGACTTGCCACGACGGTGATCGGTGGAACGGTCACCCGCAGCCATGGCGATCCCGGAAGTCGCCGAACTCTAAGGGGAACCTGCGGCAGGGCTGTTGGGCGGCGTGGGCTTGACGCCCGGCAGAGCGCTCAAGAGCTGCAGGCTGGTGCCCGGGTAATAGAGCTCCAGAATCCGCGCCAGGCTCCAGCCGCGCCGGGCCAGATCGATGGCACCGGCCTGCGACAAGCCGGCACCGTGGCCAAACCCACCGCCCTCGAAGCGCCAGCGCCCCAAACCATCGGGCCGCACCACAAACAAGGTGCTCGGCAGCTGCCGCAGAGTGCGGCGGATGGCATCGCGCCGCAGCACCCGGCGCTGCGGGGCACCAGCCGAGCCCTGCGCCTCGATTTCCAGGGCCAGCACCCGGCCGCTGGGGCCCCGCTGCAGCACCGCCACACGGGTGGGTGCAGCCAATGGCAGGGCGGCACGGCTGAGGGCTTGCTGAATCTGGGCCGCATCGAGGCTGCGGCTCCAGCGGAAGCGGGGGTGGTCGAAGCCGTAGGCCTGGGCAGTGGCGGTCAGGGCCGCCGGCACGCGCGTCGGCTCCAGGGGCAGGGCAACACGGGCCTGCACGGCAGGCGCAGCATCCACCCGCTGCCGCAGGTAGGGCAGCGCTTCGCCGCTCCACACCTCCTCAAAGCCGGCCGCAATGCCGCCGTTGGTGGCATGATACGCCGCGTGAATCGGGGCGCCTTGCCAGGCCAACACCTGGTGGCGGGTCGCCCCGATCGCCTGGCGCACCGCCGCACCTGCCTGGCGCGGATCGCCATACACCTGGCACTGGGTGTCGGCGCAGAGGTGGTAGCCATCCACCGCAAACCGCTCCTGGTTGCGCACAGCCCAGGTGCGGGCGAGCACCGCCTGGGCCGCCAAGGCCGCTGGGGGAGCACCAGCCCCGATCTCATGGGGCACCACGCCGAGCAGATAACGCTCCAAAGGCACCTCCTCCACCAGCGTCCAGCTGCCATAGGCATCGCTCTGCAGCCGGAACGGGCCGGCAAACACGCCCCCCTGCCAGCGCAGGCCCCCCGGCGCCTCGAGTCGCAGCGGGCCCTCCAGCAGCAGCGGGCCCTCGGGGCGCCGCAGCTCGAACACGAGCCGCTGGCGCTGCAGTTGCTCCAGCCGCCGCACAGTCACCCCCGCAGGCACCGGAGCGTCGGCGGCGGTCCACACCTCCCACTCCCCCGGATGGGCGATCACCGGGCTGGCCCCAGCCTGGCGCCAGCGGGATGCGGCCTCCTGGGCACTTTCGTAACTGGCAAAGGGGCCCCACACCTGGCGCCGCAGGGTCAGGGGTGCGGCCAGGGGCACGCTGCGCCAGTACAACTGCAGCTGGGGCGCCTGAACACGCTGGCCACTAGCGGTGTGCAGGGTGAGGTTGCCGGCGGCACTGCGCAGCTCCAGGGGAGCCGGCGGGCTCAGATGGGCCGCCAAGGCCACCCAGAGCACGGGTGCGGCGGCGGCCACCGCCGGTGGCGGCGGCACCGGCCAATGCAGCGCCGACGGGGGTGTGGCCGCCCGACAGCCCCCGGCCAGCAGCAGCGATCCCAGCCAGACCGCCGCCGGCAACAGCGATTGGGGCGGGGAGATCCGGAGGGAGAGCATCGCGGTGGCGCGGGGGTCTTGGTGGAAGGCACTGCCACGTCGTACTCTGCTTGTTTGTGCCCGCCGCGACGCGAGACATGCCGAAGCTCAAGACCCGCAAAGCAGCCGCCAAGCGGTTCAAAGCCACCGGCAGCGGCAAATTCCTGCGTCGCCGGGCGTTCCGCAGCCACCTTCTCGACCACAAGAGCCCAAAGCGCAAGCGCTACCTGGGCACCATGGCGGTGGTCGACGAGCGCGACGCGGACAACGTGAGCGCGATGCTCCCCTACGCCTGATCCCACGGCGCCCCTGCCCGTCCGTTTTCATTTTTTCCTGATTCCCTGCCATGGCTCGCGTCAAGAGGGGCAACGTTGCCCGCAAACGCCGTAACAAGATCCTTCGCCTCGCCCGCGGCTTCCGCGGTGGCAACGGCTCCCTCTTCC
>JBIPLV010000386.1:0-6813 GCA_044369475.1 Cyanobium sp.
CGCCTACAAGACATTCCTGGCCGCGGTTGCACACACCGGACAACCCGACTGCAGGCTGGCCATTGGCAGTGGAAGCCGCATCGGCCGGTTCAATCACATCTATGCGACGCAGCGGGTGGTGCTGGGTGCCAATGTCCTGACAGCCAACAACGTCTACATCTCGGACAATCTGCATGGGTATCAAGACCCCGATGTCCCGATCCTGCAGCAACCCATCCGACAGAACGGCACGGTCGAGATCGGTGACGGCAGTTGGCTGGGCCACAACGCCGTGGTGCTGGGCGCCCACATTGGCAAGCAATGCGTCATTGGCGCCAACGCGGTCGTCACGCGCGACATTCCAGACCACTGCGTTGCAGTGGGCGCGCCCGCAGTGATCATCCGTCGCTACGACCATGCCGCAAAGACCTGGCGGCACACGTTGCCCGATGGCAGTTTCATCGCGGCCGCGACGGATGCCGCACCATCCATACCAGAGCCCCGACGAACGTGAACGTCCTGCTGATCGGCCTGAATTACCACACCTACACGAGCGAGATCGTCACAGAGTTGCGGCGGCTGGGGCACGTGGTGCACTTCCATGACATCCAGCCCGGCAAGCCCTGGCTGAAAGTGCTGCGCAAGTTCTCTCCGTCAAGCTATCCGGCAGCGCTGGACCGCTATCACGCCAGCACTCTGGCTGCTGAGCGAGGCTGGCAGGCCGACATGGTGCTGTTCATCCAGGTGCACCAGATGTCCCAGGCCAACATGGCGGCGCTGCGTCGCGACCATGCGCATGCCGAGTTCGTGCTCTACAACTGGGACGCCATCAGCAACCACGACTACCGCCCTTACCTGCACCACTTCGACCGGGTCTACACCTTTGACCCGCAGGATGCGCGCGACCACGGACTTCACTATTTGCCGCTGTTCTGCATCCCGGCCTTTCAGAACCTGCAGCAGCGCGACGCCAGCGGGCGGGCCATCTACACGGTGGGCAACATCGTGAACCCAAAGCGCTACGACGCGATCCAGGCGTTCCAGCGACATTGCCAAGCCTCCGGCATCTCCTTCCGCAAGTATCTGGTCGGCAGCACACACGCCATGACGATGTTGCTGCGCGAGGGTCACGTTCCCTGGGATGTCTCGCTGCGGTCCATTTCACAGCCCGACTTCGTGAACCTGATCGAGACATCTTCGGCCGTGTTCGACTTCGCCAACCACCGCCAAGTGGGCTACACGATGCGCACCATCGAGAACCTGTGCGCGGGCAAGAAGATCATCACCAACAATCCTGCCATCCGGGCCGAGGCGTTCTGCACGGACGACCGTGTCCATGTCTTCGAGGGGTTTGATTTCCGCGGCGTCCAGGCGTTTCTCGAGACCCCGCTGCGCAACCCGATCGCAACCTTTCCCGAATTCCACTTGAGCAGTTTCGTCCGGCAACTGACCGGAGACGCTCCCGGCGGCAAGTCCACTGCAGCGCACTGATGAAGAAGATCCTCCTGATCGGCCTGCCGTACCACCACTACACGGCTGAGATCATTGCCGCGATGCGTGCCGAGGGACACGAGGTGGTGTTCCACGACATCCAGCCGCGTGACCTGCTGATGAAGTCGCTTCGCGTGGCCGCTCGGGGTTGGTACCAGCGCCGACTGGACGACCACCACCGGGAGATCGTGGCCACCGAACGCGGCAAGCGCTACGACATGGTGCTGTTCATCCAGGTGCACCAGATGGCGCAGGACACGCTGGCGGCGCTCAAGCGCGACCATGCCGGCGCCGAGTTCGTGCTCTACAACTGGGACTCGATCCACAACCACGACTACCGGGCCCATCTGCACGCCTTCGACCGCGCCTACACCTTCGACCCGCAGGATGCACGCGAGCAGGGCATCGGCTACCTGCCGCTGTTCTGCATCCCGGCATTCCAGAACCTGCGCAAGCGCGACCAGGACCGCAAGGCGGTGTACTTCGTCGGCAACATCGTCAGCGTGCAGCGCTACCGGGCAATCCAGGCCTTCAAGTTGCACTGTGAGCGTGAGCACATCCCGTTCCAGAGCCACATGGCCTGCACGCCGGTGGTGATGTCGTGGCTGCTGCGTGCCGGCCACTGGCCCGCCGACGTGACGCGCCAGTCGATCGCGCATGACCGCTTCATCGACATGATCGAGACATCGGTGGCGGTGTTCGACTTCGCCAACCACAAGCAGTCGGGCTACACCATGCGCACGATGGAGAACCTCTGCGCCGGCAAGAAGATCATCACCGGCAACCCGGGCATCGTGAGCGAGCCGTTCTACTCGACAGACCGCATCCTGGTGTTCGACGGCCACGACTTCAGCGGCGTCAGGGCATTCCTCGACACCCCGCTGCGCGACGCCGATGCCCGCTTCCCCGAATACCACGTGTCCAGCTTTGCCAGGCACCTGGTGGTTGGCGAGCGACCGGCGCCATGACATCGCCTGCGCCAGACAGGCGCTGCCTGCTGATCCTGCCGCGCGGGTTCTATGGCTTCGCCGGTGTGCTCGCCCGGGCCCTGGAGGCACAGGGCTTCGCCACCACGGTGGCCAATGACGAGTACCCGGAGAGCATCTTCGGCAAGATCATCAGCAAGCTGGGGCTGCCCCTGTCGCACCGCATCACCCGCAGGGCGCTGACCGAACAGGTGCTGCAGGGCCGCTTCTACGATCTGATCCTGGTGATCAAGGGCCGCGGCCTGGACGCCGACACCGCCGCGCTTCTGCGGCAGCATGGCCGTGTGGTGGTGGGCTACCATTTCGACGCCTTCGGCTTTGACCGCGGCCCACTGCGCTGGCGACCGCAGGTGGACCGCGTCTGCACCTTCGACTACCGCGATGCAGAGGTCGAAGGCCTGCCGTTGGTGGAACTGTTCACCTCGCTGCCTTCTGCGCCCGCCAAACCCACGCGGCGCTACCGCGTTTCGGCCGTGATGCGAAATCACTCCCAGCGGCTGGCCTACCTTGACCAAGTGCTGCGGGCGCTGGATGACGCGGGCGTGCAGGGCGAGCGCTTCATCTACATCCTGGAAGCGCATGTGTTCAGCTTCCTGGCCAATCTGCTGCGCCATCCGCTCCTGTACTGGAAGTACCGGCGGCACATCTCCAGGCGCGCCCTGCCCTATGCCGACTACGTGGCCGCCATCGCCGATTCGGAACTCACCATCGACTATGCGCACCCGCGGCAGACCGGCATCACCATCCGGTGTTTCGAGGCACTCAGCGCCGGCACGCGCATCATCACCAACAATGCGTCGGTGCGCCGCAGCCCGTGGTTTGCTGCAGAGCATGCCGTGGTGCTGGCGCCGGGCGAATCTGCCAACGTGCTGGCACAGCAACTGGCCGCGCTGCCGCCTGGGGCACCGCCGGCCCGCCGGCGCGGGGTCGATACCTTCCTGCACGAGCTGATCGACCCGGCCATGGTGCAATCGCGGCCGCCCAGCGCATCCCATTCACCAGAGCAAACCACCACAGCATGAGCATCCTGATCGTTGGCGGCGGCAAGATGGGCCTGTCCCACATGGCCATCCTGAACCGCCTGCTGGACAAGGGGTCGGTCGCCCTGTGCGATTCGTCGGCCCTGTCGCGCTATGTCTTCGGCAAGCTCGGCATCCGCACCTTCAAGTCGCTGGACGCGGCACTTGCCTCCGGCACGGCCTGGCAAGGCGCCGTCGTGGCCACGCCGACGTCGTCGCACTTTCCGATCGCCCAGGCGCTGCTGCAGCGTGGCATCCCCTGCTTCATCGAGAAGCCGCTGACGCTGGACCCCGCCAAGAGCCAGCAACTGGCCGATCTGCAGGCCGGCCACGGAACCCTGGTGCAAATGGGCCTGGTGACAAGATTCATCCAGCCCTTCGTTCGGCTGCGCGGCATCGCCCGGGGCGGCGTGCTGGGCAGGCCGCTGCGCTACCGCGCCCGGATGATGGGCAATGTGGTCACCAAGCCTGACAACGCCAGCTGGCGCACTGATTTCCAACGCGGCGGCGGCTGCCTGAACGAATACGGCCCGCACCTGCTGGACCTGTGCCGGTCGATCTTCGGCGAAGTGCAGCAGTTGCAGACAGCCACGTACGGGCAGGTGCATTCCACCCGCGGCGACGACCGCTTCGACATCGGCTGGCAGCACACCAGCGGGGCGCAGGGCGAACTGCTGCTGGACTGGTGCGACACCAGTCGACGCAAGTCGGCCATGGACTTCGACGTGCACTTCGACCACGGCACCGTGCGAGCCAACAACGCCGAGATGTCAGTGCAGGTGGCACCCGACGCGCCCGTCAGCGCTGAGCAGCGCGCGCTGCTGCTAGCACCGGTGCTGCCCTACCCGGTCAACTTCTACCTGCGCGGCGAAGAGTTCTCGCTGCAGCTCGAGATCTTCCTGCAGCGGGTGCTCGGTCGACCAATGCTGCGTGCCGCAGTCGACCCGGACGTGGCGGCCACCATCCAGGATGGACTGGCCGTGGACCGCCTGATCCGTGACATCGCGACCATGGGGAAACTGGCATGAGCTTCGGCAGGATCATCCTGGGGGACAACCAGTTCCTGGGCATCAACCACGCCAGCCCAGACAAGGCCCTGGCGCTCGACGACAAGTTCGCCAGACCGGACGCCATCCTGGAAGTCATCGACTGGGCCTATCAGGCCGGCATCCGCGACTTCATGTTCACCACCCACGACCGGCTGAAACCGGTGTTCCACGAAATCGTGCGGTCGCGGCTGTTCCCCGGCATGCAGTACATCCCCTGCCTGCCCTATGCCCACAAGTACGCGAACTCGCTGACCGACGGCGGTATCCGCGCGGTGGTGGCCGACCACATCGGCGGCTGCTCCAAGACCGAGCTGCTCAAGGGCATCGGCCGGGTGGCGGTGGGCGACTTCTCGGCGGTGATGCAGTTGCTGGTCGAGATCGAGCTGCTGATGACGCGCGGCCTCAACGTGCGCGGCGTGTTTCTGCAGAACGTGATCTTCGACCTGATCATGGGGCTGCGCGGCCAGGGCCTGCTGGCGCGCTTCCACCGCCATGTCAGCGAGCATTTCAAGGCCACGCCCGGTTACATCACGATGAACCACCCGATGGCGCAGAAGGTGCTGTGCGACGAGATCGGCCTGAAGTCGCCGTGGATCTGCGCCAATTTCAACACCGCCGGCTTTCGCATGAACCCCGGCATCAGCGAGGTGCAGGCCTCCTTCGGCAACGGCCGCTCGAAGAACATCGCGATGTCGATCTTCGCCTCCGGCGCGCTGGGTGCCGGCGGCGCGGTCGAGCATGTGCGCGATTTCGCAGGCGTCGACGCCATCCTGTTCGGCTCGTCGCGGCGGCAGAACATCGAGCACAACACCGCGTTGATCAACCACCGCAGCGTCCAGCCCTAGGGCGTCACCGCCTGAGCGCCGCCGTCCCCTTTTCAGCTTCACCATCCCACCATGCAGAACATCCTGATCACCGGCGGTGCCGGCTTCATCGGCTCCAGGCTGTCACTGGCGCTGCGCCGCCGCGGCTGCCAGGTCACCGTGCTCGACAACCTCTCGCCGCAGATCCACGGCCCGCAGCCACGGCAGTCGGCACTGTTCCGGTCGATCGACGGCCAGGTGCGCTTCATCGAAGGCGATGTGACTGACCGCGCGGCGCTGGCCGACGCGCTGGCCGGCCAGGACGCGGTGGTGCATTACGCGGCGGAGACCGGCACCGGGCAGTCGATGTACCAGATCGACCGCTACAGCCGAGTCAACGTGGGCGGCACCTCGCTGCTGCTGGACATCCTGGCCAACCAGCCGCACCAAGTGCGCCGCGTGGTGGTGGCCTCGTCGCGGTCGATTTACGGCGAAGGCAAGTACCGGTCGCCCGAGCACGGCGTGGTCTATCCAGGACACCGCTCTGCGGAAGCCATGTCGGCCGGCGACTTTGAGGTGCACCACCCGGCCGGTGGCGGGCCGCTGGAACTGCTGCCCACCGACGAGGACGCGCTGATCCATCCGTCCTCGGTCTACGGCATCACCAAGCAGGTGCAGGAACAGTTGGTGATGACGGTGTGCCCCGCCATCAACGTCGAAGGCGTGGCGCTGCGTTACCAGAACGTCTACGGCCCGGGCCAGTCGCTGGCCAACCCGTACACCGGCATCCTGTCGATCTTCTCGAACCTGATCATGGCCGGCAAGGCCATCAACATCTTCGAGGACGGGCGCGAGAGCCGCGACTTCGTCTTCATCGACGATGTCGTCGAGGCCACGTTGCAGGCGCTGTTCCAGCCGGCCGCTGCCCAGCAGGTGTTCAATGTCGGCACTGGCGTGCCGGTGGACGTGATGACCGTGGCCCGCACCCTGGTGCGCCACCTGGGCACCGAGGTGCCGATCGCCGTGAGCGGCAACTTCCGCATCGGCGACATCCGGCACAACTACGCCTGCATGCAGAAGGCGACGCGCCTGCTGGGATTCCAGCCGCGCTTCGACTTCGCCACCGGCAGCCGGCTTTTCTGCGACTGGGTCAAGACCCAGGGGCCGGTTCAGAGCGACTACGAAGGCTCGATCCGCGAGATGAAGCAGAAGGGCCTGCTGAAGTGATCGGTTCGCGGCCCTGACCTGCTCAACCCAGGCACATGAGCTTGACTGAAGCACCGCCCTCGGCCATGGAGCACCGGCCTGAAGTGGATGGCCTGCGCGCGCTGGCCGTTCTGCCGGTGATCCTGTTCCATGCCGGCTTCGAGGTATTCGGGGGCGGCTACGTCGGTGTCGACGTGTTCTTCGTGATCACCCGAGTTCGACACCAAACGCTGTAAGTGGTTGATTTGCATAGAGGCGACCCTTCCGGCTGCCACTACAG
>JBIPLV010000376.1:0-6784 GCA_044369475.1 Cyanobium sp.
ATGCTGCACCAGGCCTCCTAGCCCAGAGCGTTGGTGGTGGGGGTGGCTGGTCAGCAGTCAAGGGCGTTGAAAATACGAAAGGCCGCCTCGGATCTAGAGGAGGCAGCAATGCGCAGGCCGGGACTGTTGTCGTCAGCAACGCATCAGATGTTTACACCAAAGGTTCTGGATCTCATGGTATTCGTATCCAAAGCATCGGTGGCGGAGGCGGCTCGATCAGCGCCTTCACGGCAGGTTTACAGATGGGGTCTATTGACATCGCCGGAGACATCCGAGGAGCAGATGTCAGCCTGAGCAACCAGGGCTCCGTTCGGACAGAAGGGTCGGCCTCCGCTGGTATCAACATCCTCTCTCTTGGAGGTGGTGGCGGTGCCGTTTTTGGTGCTGCCAGAGACACCATCACAATGGGCACCACGTCCCCGGCAGTGGTGAATGCGGATGCGGGCAATGTGAGTCTGAACTCCAACGGCAGCACGATCGTCACGCTGAGTGATGATTCCGTTGGCCTGATGGCCGCCAGTGTGGGCGGCGGCGGCGGTTACCTAGCAGGGGTTCGTGGCGACCTATTGGTCGGCTCCAACGTGACTGGAAGTAGCCGCGGCGGCAATATCACCATTCAAGACCAAGCCACAATCACAACCCTTGGCAATTCGTCTCCAGGCCTGGTGATACAAACCATCGGCGGTGGTGGTGCACTCACCGGTCCGATCACATTCAGCGAAAACATTGTCAGATTTGGCAACAGCGACAACTCCGATTCCTCTGCCGGCACCATTACGGCGAATCTGCGCAGTCCTGTCACAACAACCGGATTGGCATCGCCCGCCTACCTAGCCCAGAGCATCGGCGGTGGCGGCAGTTACAGCACCATCAACGCCAATCCTGGGTTTGTCCTCCTGGGTAGCGACGGCAATGGGCCCATGAATGCGGGTGACATTTCTCTCAACCTGCAGGGATCCCTGGTGACCAAAGGTCTTGGCTCACAAGCTCTCGTGGTCCAAAGCATTGGCGGCGGCGGTGGCTTCATCGGTGATGTAAATACCGAACGAACCCCGACCAGCCCAACATCGATCCTGCTAGGCAGCGAAGGTGAACGCCGCGGCAACACCGTCTCCGATTTCTCAAAGTGGAAAGCCGATAGCAATACATTGATCGAAAACTTTGAGGCCAACAATCCAACTCTTTCAAGACGTTCAACCAACCTGATCGAAGCTCTTGCCAACGATCTCATTAGTGGCGACATCATTGGCCAAGGTGGCGGCGGTAATGGGGGGTCAATTCAGGTTCAATCCATTGGTGATCGCTATGAAACCTGGGGGAATAATTCATCAGTCTTACTGCTGCAAAGTATCGGTGGTGGCGGTGGTTGGGCGCTCTTTGATGAGGCAGCCGCCTATTCACTACTCGGATCGCTAGCTGCTAAGGGCGGCAACGCGGGGTCAATTGAGCTGAGCAACACGACTCAACTGATCAGCCGCGGATCCAATGCTCCAGCGATGGTCCTACAAAGCATCGGTGGTGGTGGTGGTGCTGTTGGGAGATCCCTATACGGATCACACCTAGGAGCAACCGGCGGATCCGGAGGCCTACAGGGTGGGGCCATTTCCGTTGACCATTCAGGGTTGATTGGAACCGTTGGCAATTTCTCAGCAGGTGTTCTCTTACAAAGCATCGGCGGTGGCGGTGGCCTCGCCGACACTGTTGTTGACGGCGGTGCCATCCTTGGCTCCCGCAATGTCACCGGAAGCAACTCCACGCTCAACGCAGATGCGATTACGGCCACGTTCGAGGGAAGCATCCAAACTGAAGGCAACAACTCACCGGGCTTGAGCGTTCAGAGCATTGCCGGTGGTGGTGGCTGGATTGGCAACGTCTACGGAGAACTTCGTTTGGGAAGTTCTGGAATTGAAGGCACGCAAGATGCAGGTGAGATCAGCATTACGAGCTCTGCGGCGATCATCACCGTTGGCGAAAACAGCATTGGCTTGCTCGGCCAAAGCATTGGTGGAGGTGGCGGTTTCGCAGGAATCAACACATCGCTGTTATCCACTCAACTGGGAAGCAGCAACAGTGGCTCCACCAACAGCGGCAGTCTTTCACTGAACAACACCGGCAACATCACAACCGAAGGCGACAACGCTGCGGGCATCATTTTCCAAAGCATCGCCGGCGGCGGCGGTATCGCTGCATTAAATCCGCTGAATGGTTCTAGCGAGTCTCTCAAACTAGGAACGACAAACGGCAAAACAGCGCAGGCCGACTCTATTTCGATTAGCAACCTGGCCAGCATTTTTACGTCTGGCGAAGCTGCACCCGCACTGCTAGCCCAATCCATCGGCGGTGGCGGCGGCGCTATTCAGTCTCTCAACAATCCTCTCGTCGACACACTCAGCCTTGGCAGTACGTCAAGCCAAAACACCTCAGCCGGCTCGATCACATTGAGCAATGTTGGCCTCTTGAGCACCAGCGGTAAGGCCTCACCGGGCCTGGTTCTTCAAGCGATTGGTGGTGGTGGTGGCTGGTCACTTCTCAACAGCGGCGCAGCAAATCTGGGAGCTATCGGACTCGTGAATGGGCGTGGTGGAGACATCACTCTCAACCTCGACGGAATCGTGATCACAGCGGGCAGCAGCAGCCCAGCGCTGGTGGCACAAAGCATCGGCGGCGGCGGCGGTTATGCAGGAACCACCAAGGGTGATGGCATCCTCGGCAGCACCAACAGCCAAGGCGCTCTCGGGGTTCGTGGCGAGATCGACTACGGGTCCCTCAGCGAGCCTGTGGCCAGCACTCCTGGAATCTGGTTGTCGATCGGTGGAGATCTCGCAACCGTGGGCGCCTACTCTCCAGTCGCCGTGCTCCAAGCCATTGGTGGCGGCGGCGGTTGGCTCGGCGATAGTGATGGCAACGCCCGCTTGGGCTTGAGCGACAGCCTCAATAACCGCGTTGAGGCTGACGGCGGATCGATCTTGGTCACGAGTGATCCAGGATCCAGCTACATCTCCGAAGGGGTGAGCTCCCCAGGTTTGGTGGTGCAAAGCGTGGGTGGCGGCGGTGGTGCAAGCGGCATCGCCGGAGGCAGTGCACGGCTTGGCTCCAGTGGTGGAAACGGAACCCTGATGGGTGCACCAATCACCATGAGCGGTTGGGTCTGGGCCAGCACGAGTGGGAACAACAGTCCCACCCTGGTGATGCAATCCATTGGCGGCGGCGGTGGTCTCGTTGCCAATGTCGAGGGCACACAACTCGACCTGGGCACCACCAGCAACGGCAACACCTCGGCCGAGTCGGTTTGGGTTGCTGGCAACATTCAGCTCTACAGCGCCGGCAAGAACAGCCCTGGCTTGGTGGCCCAAAGCATCGGTGGAGGTGGCGGCGTCGCCTTCACCAACACCGCCAACGTCAATCTGGGTGCCGATATCACCGGCAACTCAAGTGCAGGCAATGTGACGCTCTATGCCTGGGATGGCGCCATCATCTCCACCCAGGGCAGTTCCTCACCGGCCGTACTGGCACAAAGTGTGGGGGCCGGTGGGGGCTATGCCGGGGGTAACGGCTCTGGCTCTGTGGCAGAAGTGAGCCTCGGGGGAAGTGGTCAACAAATCGGAGGTGCAGGCAATGTGCTCATCAACCTCTACAGCACAGTCCGCCTACAGACGTCCGGGGAGCAGTCGCAAGGGGTCATTGCCCAGAGCATCGGCGGAGGCGGTGGCTTCACCTCTCAAAACGGCGCTGCCATGCGTCTAGGTATGGATGGAGGAACCGGATCTGCAGGCAGCGTTAGCGTCATCAACCAGGGCACCATCGTCACAGGTGGCCCATACTCCGAAGGTGTGTTGGCTCAAAGCGTCGGCGGCGGCGGCGGTAGTGCGGGGGCCAGCACAACCAGCCTGGTGCTGGGTTCCAGCCAGGGCTCCAGCAGCAATGGTGGCGATGTTTCTGTCACCAATAGCAACTGGATCAGCACCAGTGGTGATTACAGCATTGGCGTTTTCGCGCAAAGCGTTGGTGGTGGCGGTGGTCGCGTCGGCAGCGCCTCAGGGGGCATGACCCTGGGTTCCAATGGCGGCGGCGGTGATGGCGGCAACGTCACCTTGAACAACGGCGGTGGCACCATCGCCACCAGCGGCGCCTATTCACCGGCCTATCTGATGCAGAGCATCGGTGGTGGTGGCGGCATGGTGGGGCTCGGCGAAAGTCAGGGAACAGGCACGGTGCGGCTTGGCGGTGGTCCAGATGGAACCTCTGGTAGCGGCGGCAGCCTCACCCTGGTGAATGCCGGCGGCACGATTCAGGCTGAAGGCTCCTTCTCACCCGGTGTGATTCACCAATCCATCGGTGGTGGTGGTGGTTGGATCGGCAACGTCACCGGCGGCGATCTCCTGCTGGGTGGTCTCACAGTTGGCACCAGCCGCGGCGCCGACCTCAACCTGCAAATGCCCTTTGCCGTGCTCACCACGGGCGACAACAGTCCTGGAGCCGTGCTGCAGAGCCTTGGTGGCGGCGGTGGTGCTGCTGGCAATGTCAGTGGCAGTGTTAAAGCCGGCGGAGAGCTGCAAGCCGGTGTGGACGGACGCGGCGGATCACTCACCTATCAACAATTCGGAGAACCCATCACCACGCGGGGGGACAACAGCCCCGGTGTGCTGCTGCAAAGCATCGGTGGCGGTGGCGGCGTCGTGGGCCAGGTCGACGGCGATCTCACGGTGGGCACCGATTCCGCTCCAGGCAGCAATGCCAGCGGTTCGGCCATCGCAGCCACCACCAGCGCTCCCATCACCACGGCAGGCAGCAGCTCGCCTGGCTTGGTGCTGCAAAGCATCGGCGGCGGTGGCGTGCTCGCCGGAAGTGCACCGGTCTCTGTCACCGCTGGAACCGAAGGGGTTGGCTCCAGTTCCGCCGGCGCCTTAACCCTGACCAACCGTGGAGCGATCACCACAGTTGGAGCGAATTCCACGGCAGTCATCCTGCAAAGCATCGGCGGTGGTGGGGTCTTCACCACGAGTGCGGGGGGTGGTGTCATCACCCTTGGCGGATCGGTCGTCGGCGATAACGATGCCGGCGCGATCAGCCTCCGGAGCAGTGGAGCCATCACCACAACCGACAGCAACGCAGCAGCGATCGTTGCCCAAAGCATCGGCGGCGGCGGCGGCAGCGTGTTTGGTCTGGAAGGCGCTGTGGCGTCCAGCATCCGCCTGGGCAGCGACACGGCAACCCAGAACCGTGGGTCTGCGATCGAGCTCACCATCACAGGCCCGCTCACCAGCGTTGGCAATCTCTCCCCTGGAGTCATCGCCCAAAGCATTGGTGGTGGCGGCGGCTATGCACCCCTTGCGGCCACAAGCGCAAGCGCCGGCGCAAGCAACAGTGTTGGCCTTTCAGCCGCGACGGTTTCGATCAACCTCAGCGCTGATCTCACCACCACAGGCAACTTCAGCGACGCGGTCATCGCCCAAAGCATCGGCGGTGGTGGTGGTGTTCTTGGCAGCACCACAACAAGCCTCACCCTCGGTGCCACCAACGGTGGTCAGGGACAGGCTGGCGACATTGCTGTGGTGAATTCAGCGACTATCCGCACCACTGGCCAGCAATCCGTCGGGATCACGGCTCAGAGCATTGGAGCTGGCGGCGGCCGGGCGGGTAGCGCGAGCGGATCGGTGACGCTTGGGGCATCTGGGGGATCGGGTGACGCTGGCAACGTCAGCCTGAATTTGGCAGGAGCCAACGGCGATGGATCGATCATCACCACCGGCTCACAATCGCCTGCTTTTGTGCTGCAAAGCATTGGCGGTGGTGGTGGCTTGGTGTTCCCGGACAGCGACGACGCCAGCGGTGATCTGCTGCTCGGTGGCTCGGGGCTGGGCAGCGAGGGCAGTGGTGGTGGCGTGAGCTTCACCGCCGGGAGCAGCAGCCGTGTGGTCACCACGGGTGACGGCTCCAGTGGTCTGACCTACCAATCCATTGGTGGTGGTGGCGGTTACGCCGGAAGCACCACAGCCAGCGCTCAACTGGGTGGCACCTACCGCGGGATCAGTCGGGGCGCCGATCTCACACTGTCCAGCCAAGTGGCCGTGAGCACCAGTGGCTCCGATGCCTCGGCCATGGCCGTCCAGAGCATTGGTGGTGGTGGCGGTTTTGTCGGCAGCATCGGCCAAGACGTGCGCCTTGGTGGAACGGCCGCTCTGGCTGGAGACAGCAATGGCTCCGGTGGGGCCATCGCCCTGACCCTGAATTCAGCGCTGATGAGCAGCGGCGATGGCGCGGCCACCGTGCTGTCCCAAACCATTGGTGGCGGTGGGGGATCGACCGCAACCGTTGGCGGTAACGCAACCCTGGGGGGCCTCGGCCAAGGGCAGCGTCGAGGCGGCAACCTCACCCTGACCCTGGAACAGGCGATTGGTTCGGGTGGATCCAACGCGGCCGGTCTGCTCGGCCAGAGCATTGGTGGGGGTGGCGGTTCAGTGGGCGTCGTGAGTGGCAATCTGCAGCTCGGGCGGCTGGGTACTGCGCTCAACGCAGGCGACAGCCGTGGTGGTGACATCGCACTGACGATGCGTTCCACCTCACAGCTGTTCAGTCAGGGGGATTTCAGCCCAGCCATGCTGCTGCAAAGCATCGGTGGAGGCGGTGGCTTCTCCAGTGGCGCAGGCGGCACTGTGCAACTTGGCGGCGGTGGGGTTGGCACAACCGGCAACGCCAGTGGAGGCAGCATTGCATGGGCCAACGCCGGTTCCATCAGCACCAGTGGCGAGCAATCACCGGGTGTTGTGCTGCAAAGCATTGGTGG
>JBIPLV010000106.1:0-6754 GCA_044369475.1 Cyanobium sp.
CGACCTGTTTGGCGATCCCTCCGGCAGCATGCGCGAGCGGGGTCAGGGCTCCGGGGTGGTGATCGATGCCGGCAAGGGCTTGGTGCTCACCAATGCCCATGTGGTCGACCAGGTTGACAGCGTTGAGGTGACCCTGGCCGATGGCCGGCACGTGGATGGGGCTGTGGTGGGTGCCGACTCGGTCACCGATCTGGCCGTGGTCAAAATTCCTGGCTCTCGGGAGCTGCGCGCCGCGCCCCTGGGGGATTCCGAAGCCCTGGAGGTGGGTGACTGGGCCATTGCCATGGGCAGTCCCTACGGACTTGAGCGCACGGTGACGCTGGGGATTGTGTCGAGCCTGCACCGCAACATCAACAGCCTCGG
Source organism: Cyanobium sp. (assembly GCA_044369475.1). GTDB lineage: Bacteria > Cyanobacteriota > Cyanobacteriia > PCC-6307 > Cyanobiaceae > Cyanobium_A. The sequence continues at coordinate 364 of JBIPLV010000106.1, forward strand.
TTTCGCCGACAAGCGCCTCGACCTGATCCAGACCGATGCCGCGATCAACCCCGGCAACTCTGGGGGGCCGCTGATCAATGCCAGTGGGGAGGTGATCGGCATCAATACCCTGGTGCGCTCCGGCCCCGGCGCTGGCCTGGGCTTTGCGATTCCGATCAACCTGGCTCGGGGGGTGGCCGGCCAGCTCAGCACCGGCGGCCAGGTGGTGCACCCCTATCTCGGTTTGCAACTGGTGCCGCTCACCGCCCGTCGGGCCCGCGACAACAATCGCGACCCCGACGCCCTGTTGCAGCTCCCTGAGCGGGATGGGGCCCTGGTGCAGCGGGTGCTGCCCGCCAGTCCGGCAGAAACGGCGGGCCTGCGTCGCGGCGATCTGGTGGTGGGCGTCGCCGACCAGCCGGTGCCCGATCCAGCCAGCCTGCTCGAGCGGGTGGAACACAGCAGCGTTGGAGAGCCCCTGCCGCTCACCGTGGTCCGCGGCCAGCGGGAGCTCAGCCTCACGATCAAGCCTGCGGCGTTGCCCCACGCCGGATGAACGCTGCTACGGTCGCGGCCCGAGAGAGGAGCACTGGATGTCGGACCTGCAGGACCGGATGAAGCACGCCGTGGCAACGGCTGCCACCGAGCAGATCCGCAGCGGCATGGTGGTCGGCCTGGGCTCCGGCTCCACCGCGGCCCTGATGATTCAGGCCCTCGGGGCGAAGCTCAATAGCGGCGAACTCACCGATGTGGTGGGTGTCACCACATCATTTCAGGGGGAGGTCCTCGCCGCCGAGCTGGGCATTCCGCTGAAGAGCCTGAATGCGATCGAGCGCATCGATCTGGCCATTGACGGCGCCGATGAGGTGGATCCCTCCTTCCAGCTGATCAAGGGCGGTGGCGCCTGTCACGTGCAGGAGAAGCTGGTGGCCCGCCGCGCCGAGCGCTTTGTGGTGGTGGTGGATGCCACCAAGCTTGTCGATACGCTGAACCTGGGCTTCCTGCTGCCGGTGGAGGTGCTGCCCGGTGCCTGGCGTCAGGTGCAGGCCCAGCTGCGGCAGCTGGGCGGTGAGGCCCAGCTGCGCATGGCCGTGAAAAAGGCCGGCCCGGTGGTGACCGATCAGGGCAACCTGGTGCTCGATGTGCGCTTCGCCGGTGGCATCAGCGATCCGGTGCTTCTGGAGGCGGCGATCAACAACCTGCCTGGCGTGCTCGAGAACGGCTTGTTCGTCAACATCACCGACCAAGTGCTGGTGGGTGAAATCGTGGATGGCCAGCCGCGGGTGCGCGATCTGGTGAAGCGCTGACGCGGGCCTACGCCTGCAGCCGGCGCCGCACCGATTCGGCATGGCTGTGGAGTCCTTCGCTCTCCGCCAGGCAGATCACGGCGCCGCCCGTGGCCTCTAGGGCCTCCCGGTTGAATCGGATCAAGCTGGTGTGGCGGAGAAAGGTCTCCACGCTCAGGGCGCCGGCAAACCGTGCCGTGCCTGAGGTGGGCAGGGTGTGGTTGGGCCCGGCGAGGTAGTCGCCCACAGCCTCGGGTGTGTAAGGCCCCATGAAAATGGCGCCGGCGTGCTGGATCTGCTCGGCCAGGCCCTCCGGGTCTTCGACCAGCAGCTCCAGGTGCTCGGGGGCGAAGCAGTCGCTCAGCTGGGCTGCCCGGGCGAGGCTGTTGCACACCACGATCAGCCCCCAGTCGTTGAGAGCCGTGCGGGTGATCTCGCCCCGCGGGTGGTTTTCAAGCTGGGCCTCCAGCGCCGCAGGCAGGGCCGCGGCCAGGCTGGTGCTGGTGGTGAGCAGGATCGCCGCGGCCAGGGGGTCGTGTTCGGCCTGGGCCAGCAGGTCGGCCGCCACCTGGTCGGCCCGGGCGGTGTGGTCGGCGATCACCAGCACCTCGCTCGGGCCGGCGAGGGAGTCGATTGCCACCCGGCCATAGACGGCCTTTTTGGCCAGCGTCACGTAGAGGTTGCCCGGGCCGCTGATGACGTCCACCTGGGGAATGGTTTCGGTGCCGTAGGCCAGGGCTCCGATCGCCTGGGCGCCCCCTACCCGGTACACCTCCTCCACCCCGGCCAGGTGGGCAGCCGCCAGCACGGTGGCATTGGGTTCGCCGCCGGGGCCGGGGGGCGTCACCATCACCAGCCGTTGCACTCCCGCCACCTGTGCCGGCACGGCATTCATCAGCACGGTGCTGGGGTAGGACGCTCGCCCCCCAGGCACATACAGGCCAGCCCGCTCCACCGGTCGCCAGCGCCGGCCAAGCTGTTCGCCGTGGGGGCCGGTGATGGCGAGGTCGGTGGGGAGTTGCTGCTGGTGGAAGGCCAGGATCCGCTGATGGGCGAGGCGCAGAGCCTCCTGCAGCGGCGCGGGTGTGGCCTGCCATGCCGCCGCCAGACGTTCGCGCGGAATTCGCAGCGGATCGGGCCGCACGCCATCAAACCGTTCGGTGAGCTCCAGCAGGGCCTGATCGCCCTGGGTCTGCACCTGAGTGAGGATCGCCTCCACGCGGGCCATCTCCTCTTGCATGCGGCCGCCGCTGGTGCGTTCGGCGATGGCGGCGAGACGTTCGGCCGCTGGGCTGCTAACGGACGAGGGGCTGTTGGGCCTGCGACCGTCATCCCGCAGGTAGGTGATCGACAGAGCGGCAGGCGACGCGACCACGGGGCAGGACTGGCAGCAACACGTCGACAAGCTAGTGCGGCACTGGCTTGGCAAGGTTTTGGACGTCGCCGGGCAGCCTGGCGGTAGGATCCTCGTTTGCCGATCCAGCGTCCGTCCGCCTGTGGCTAATAACAAGTCTTCGAAGAAGCGCATTGAAGTTGCCGAGCGCAATCGCCTCCGCAACCGCACCTACAAGTCGGCCCTGCGCACCTTGATGAAGCGCTGCTTAAGCGCCTGCACCGCCTACAGCCAGGCGCCTGGCGAGACCGCCAAGACGGCTGTTCAGGCCAGCATGAACGCCGCTTTCAGCAAGATCGATAAGGCCGTGAAGGTGGGTGTGCTGCACAGCAACACCGGAGCCAACCAGAAGTCGCGCCTCAGCGCGGCCGTGAAAAAAGTGATCGAGCCGGCTGTGGCTGCCAAGGCCTGAGCTCCTGCGTCGACGCCTTGAGCCTCGGGTGCCCCCCGCCGAGTCAGCAGTTCCTGGAGATGGCCACAATGGGGGCCATCTTCAGGATTTTTGTTGTGCCATGGCTCCGAGCCCAGAGACAGCTCCGAGCCCAGAGACAGCTCCGAGCCCAGCCACGGCCGTGACTCCAGCGGCGCTGGTCGATAGCCACTGTCACATCGTGTTTCGCAATTTCGACGACGATCTCGAGGAGGTGGCCCAGCGCTGGCGTGATGCTGGCGTGAAGGCCCTGGTCCATGCCTGCGTGGAGCCCTCGGAGATTCCAGCGATCCGGGCCCTGGCCGATCGCTTTCCCGAGTTGCGCTATTCCGTGGGAGTCCATCCTCTCGATACCGAGCACTGGCGCGACGACACCGCTGGCGTGCTCCGCCAGGCCGCCCAGGCCGATTCCCGCGTGGTGGCCATTGGTGAGCTGGGCCTCGACCTGTTTCGTGACCACAACCTCGAGCAGCAGCTCGCCACGCTGGAGCCCCAGCTGGACCTGGCTGGTGAGCTGGATCTGCCGGTGATTGTGCACTGCCGCGATGCTGCCGAGCCGATGTTGGCTCTGCTGCACCAGCGGGCTGATCGCGGAGCTTGCCCCCGCGGTGTGATGCATTGCTGGGGGGGCACCCCCGATGAAATGGAGGGCTTCCTGGCGCTTGGTTTTTACATCAGCTTCAGCGGCACCGTCACCTTCCCCAAGGCCGAGGCCACCCATGCCTGTGCCAGGCAGGTGCCCGCGGATCGCTACCTGGTCGAAACCGACTGCCCCTTCCTGGCGCCGGTGCCCCGGCGGGGCAAACGCAATGAGCCGGCGTTCGTGGCGTCGGTGGCGGCGCGGGTGGCCGAGCTGCGTGGGGAAACCCTCACGGAAGTGGCCAATACCAGCACTTCCAATGCGGCCAAGCTGTTCCGGCTACCCCTTCACAATGTATGATGTTTCATTGGCCTGGAAGCGGTAGCGCTGCTTGTTGTCGACGTCTGCAGTCTTGAAGCAATCCCGTTGAGCAAGCCCCCTCGGGCAGCCGTTCTCCGTTCGGGGAGCGGCTGTTTGTGTGGGCGGCTGCGGGCCGTCAAGACAGCAGCGCCCGCCATGGGGTGCCCCACCGGCCAGTCCATTTCCACCCGTTCCTGCAGGTTCACCGCATGAGCAGCGCGATCCAGGTCGCTAAGACCGCTACTTACCTGCCCGATTTGGTGGAGGTGCAGCGCGCCAGCTTCAAATGGTTCCTGGAGAAGGGGCTGATCGAGGAGCTCGAGAGCTTTTCTCCGATCACCGACTACACCGGCAAGCTCGAGCTGCACTTCATCGGTAGCGAGTACCGCCTGAAGCGGCCTCGTCACGATGTGGAAGAGGCCAAGCGACGCGACGCGACCTTCGCGTCACAGATGTATGTCACCTGCCGCCTGGTCAACAAGGAGACCGGCGAAATCAAGGAGCAGGAGGTGTTCATCGGCGAACTGCCCCTGATGACCGAGCGCGGCACGTTCATCATCAACGGCGCCGAGCGCGTGATCGTCAACCAGATCGTCCGCTCACCTGGCGTCTATTTCAAGGACGAGCAGGACAAGAATGGCCGCAAGACCTTCAACGCCAGCCTGATCCCCAACCGCGGCGCTTGGCTGAAGTTCGAGACCGACAAGAACGACCTGCTGCACGTTCGCGTCGACAAGACCCGCAAGATCAACGCCCATGTGCTGATGCGGGCCATCGGCCTGTCGGACAACGATGTGCTCGACAAGCTGCGGCATCCTGAGTATTACCAGAAGTCAATCGAGGCGGCCAACGACGAGGGCATTTCCTCGGAAGACCAGGCCCTGCTGGAGCTCTACAAGAAGCTGCGGCCCGGTGAGCCCCCCTCCGTCAGCGGCGGCCAGACCCTGCTGCACAGCCGCTTCTTCGACCCCAAGCGCTACGACTTGGGCCGGGTAGGCCGCTACAAGATCAACAAAAAGCTGCGTCTCACGATCCCCGATGCGGTGCGCACCCTCACCCCTGAGGATGTGTTGAGCACGATCGACTACCTGATCAACCTCGAGCTCGATGTGGGCGGTGCCTGCCTCGACGACATCGACCACCTTGGCAATCGCCGGGTGCGCTCCGTCGGAGAGCTCCTGCAGAACCAGGTGCGCGTCGGCCTGAATCGCCTCGAGCGCATCATCAAGGAGCGGATGACGGTCGGTGAGACCGAGAGCCTCACCCCCGCCCAGCTGGTGAACCCCAAGCCCCTGGTTGCGGCGATCAAGGAGTTCTTCGGCTCCAGCCAGCTGAGCCAGTTCATGGATCAGACCAACCCCCTGGCGGAGCTCACCCACAAGCGCCGCATCAGTGCCCTCGGTCCTGGCGGTCTAACCCGCGAGCGGGCAGGATTTGCTGTGCGCGACATCCACCCGTCCCACTACGGTCGGATCTGCCCGATCGAAACGCCGGAAGGTCCGAATGCCGGCCTGATCGGTTCGCTGGCTACCCACGCCCGGGTGAATGAGTACGGCTTCATCGAAACCCCGTTCTGGAAAGTGGAGAACGGCATCGTCCACAAGGGTGGTGATCCCCTCTACCTCTCGGCCGACCTGGAGGACGAGTGCCGCGTTGCCCCCGGCGACGTGCCGACCGATGCGGACGGCCGGATCACCGCTGAGCTGGTGCCGGTGCGCTATCGCCAGGACTTTGAGAAGGTGCCGCCCGAGCAGGTGGATTACGTCCAGCTCTCACCGGTTCAGGTGATCTCGGTGGCCACCTCCCTGATCCCCTTCTTGGAGCACGACGACGCCAACCGGGCCCTGATGGGCTCCAACATGCAACGCCAGGCAGTGCCCCTGCTGCGCCCCGAGCGTCCCCTGGTGGGCACGGGACTGGAAACCCAGGTCGCCCGCGATTCCGGCATGGTGCCGATCACCCGGGTCAACGGCACGGTCACTTTTGTGGATGCCACCGCCATCGTCATCCGCGATGACCAGGGCACTGACCACGTGCACCACCTGCAGAAGTATCAGCGCTCCAACCAGGACACCTGCCTGAACCAGCGCCCGATCGTCCGCCAGGGCGACACGGTGATTGCCGGCCAGGTGCTGGCGGATGGCTCCGCCTGCGAGGGCGGCGAGATCGCCCTCGGTCAGAACGTGCTGATCGCCTACATGCCCTGGGAGGGCTACAACTATGAGGACGCCATCCTGCTGAGCGATCGGCTGGTGCACGACGACCTCTACACCTCGGTGCACATCGAGAAGTACGAGATCGAGGCCCGTCAGACCAAGCTGGGACCTGAGGAAATCACCCGGGAAATCCCGAATGTGGCCGAG
>JBIPLV010000107.1:0-6694 GCA_044369475.1 Cyanobium sp.
AGCGCCTGTGGCGGTCCGCAGAGGCTCAAGGCCGGCTTGGTCAGTCGCCGTTGGACGGCCGCTAACAGGGCTGGGGCATCGAGTTGCTGGGCCCGTTCGAGGGTGTCCTGCACGTAGGTCCAGCCCAAGCCATGGCCAAGCACCAGGGCCTGGCGATCGGCGATCTGCCCGCAGGTCTGCCGTCCCATGGCGTCTTGACCACGGTATTTGGCTTTGGCTAGGGCGAGTTCCTCCTCGCTGAGTGGCTGCTCCAGCACGCGAGCCCATTCGTCGAGCAGGGAGGTGGTGGCTTCGGCGGCCCGTTCCGCTGAGCTGGACAGATGGCAGATGAACGGGGTTGCCCCACGCCGCGCCGGCATGTGCACCCCCACGTCGTAGGCCAGGCCGCGCTCCTCTCGCATCGTCACAAACAGCCGGCTGGACATCCCCATGCCGAGGTGGGCCTGCAGGAGCCGCAAGGCCAGGCCGTCGGGATCCCCCAGGGGCACGGTGGCCGCGCCGAGCATCAGCACCAACTGCTCGGTCTCTTGCTCCAGGCTGGTGAAGTGCTGGCTGCAGCGTGGCGCCTGCGGGCCTGGGCCCGGCAGGGGCGCGGTCGTCGTCCAGGGACTGCGCACCAGCCAGGAATTGAGCAGCGCCGGCAGTTCGGCCCCTAGATCGCCGCAGGCCACGAGCAGGGCACCGTCGTGGCCGAGGGCCGGCACCAGAGCACTGATCTGCTCGCGCCCGATCGCGGCCAGTTCCGCTTCAACCCCCAGGGGGTCGTGGCCATAGGGCCCCTGGCCGTAGAGCTGGTGGCGCAGCTGGTCGTGGGCCAATTGGAAGGGGTCCTCCCGCTGGCGCTGCAGGCTCTGCAGGTTGAGGCCCCGCTCGAGATCGAGTTGGTCGCTGCTGAGCCAGGGCTGACGCGCCATGGACAGCAGCAGGGGCAGAAGCTCGGGGGCATCGCTGCTGGCGCACTTGAGGCTCAGCACCAGGCTGTCCTCGGTGGCCTCACAGCGCAGGGCAGCACCCCGACCTTCCACCAGATCGGCCAGGGCTTCGGCGTTGAAATCACCGCAGCCGCGTGTGAGCAGTCCGGCCAGCAGCTGGGCTGCTCCCCGCTCGCCTGGACGATCCAGACTGCTACCGCCGCGGATCCAGAGGCGGCAGGCCACGATCGCTGGCCCTGGCCGCCGTTGCCACACCAGGGGGAGGCCCCCCTCCAGGGTCGTGGTCTGCCAAGTGCCTGAGGGCCAAAGGGACTGGCTCATGCCGGCACCGCCTCAAGGATGCAGGCTGCTGCTGGATCGAGCAGGGGCACCGCACGCCTCACCAGCTCCTGGCGATCCCAGCGTTCGATGTCCTCTAGGGGCTGGGACAGCCCATGCGCCCGCCCCCAGAGCCGGTTGCTGCCGATCAGACCGGCCAAGCCACCGGCGGCTTCCAACCCGAAGCGATAGCCGTTCGCCACCAACCGCTGGGCCCGCTGCCACTCCAGCTCCGGCAGCCCCTCCTGCTGGAGTTTTGACCACACCTCAGCAATGGCCTGGCGCACTGCCGGCAGCTCGTCGGGTTCGCAGATCGCCTCCAGCAAGGCAAAGCTGCCGCTCTCCATCACGTGCAGATCAAGGTCGACACTCTCCACAATGCGAAGTTGCTCCCGGAGGCGCTCCACCAGGCGGCTGCGGCGTCCTTCGGCCAAGACGGTGGTGAGCAGGTCGGCACCCATCACACCGTGTAGATCGGCGGCGGGGGGTAGCCCCCAGAGCATCAGCAACCGGGCTGATTCCAGCCGGGGCAGCGCCAGGCGGTGCTCACCGGGTTTCACAGCCAGGGGAGAGCGGCGCGCGGGTTCCAGCACCGCCGGCAGGTTGGCCAGGGCGCTGCGCTCCAGGCGATCGCCCAGGGCGGCGGGTTCTACGGCTCCGCTGAGGGCCAGCACGCAGCGGTTGGCGCCATACAGACGCTGGTGAAAGCCGGCCATGGCCTCGGGCGTTTGGGCCAGCAGCAGCTCCCGCTGGCCCAGGATCGGTTCGCCGTAGGCGTGGTCAGGGCAGCCCAACCGCAGCAACTGCTGGAAGGCCATTTCATCGGGCTGGTCTTCGCTTTGGGCCAGCTCTTCGAGCACCACCTGGCGCTCCATCACAAAAGCGTCGTGGTCCAGCCGCGGGTGCAGCACCAGATCCAGCAGCAGATCCAGGGCGTCGGCAGCGGCCTCCGGTGGGATCAAGACGTGGTAGTGAACGTCATCGAAGCCGGTGGCGGCATTGCTGTTGCCGCCCATCGCTTCGATGCGCAGGTCGAATTCCCCCGGCCCCAACCGCTTGCTGCCCTTGAACACCATGTGCTCGAGGAAGTGGGCCATGCCGCTCTCCCCGGGAGCCTCGAACACACTGCCGGCCCGGCACCAGAAATCGAGGCAGACCAGGGGGGAGTCCGCCAAGGGCAGATACACCACGCTGGCGCCGTTGGCTAGCGGGTCATCGCTGGGTGAGGCCAGACCTGGCAACAGGGTCTCGGACGGGGCCAGGGTCAAGGCTCAGATGCGTGGCAGGATCTGCATTCTGCTGGCTGCACCCCCTGCCGTGAGTTCTGCCCCCGCTTCTCCTCAGGCATCCGGCCAGGCTTCCAGCATCCACCCATTGGTTGACGCTCTGGCCGAGCGGATGCGCCAGTGGTGGCAAACCCTCCCCGAGCTGGCTCCCCTGGCGGTGGATCCGGCGCTGGAGGCCATCAGCGGCAGTCTCGATGGCGATGCCCTGTTCATCCGCAACGAGCTACGCCAGTGCCGAGGGTTGCGCAAATTGCACCTGGAGACGGCGCGCCTCGGCGCGGGGTTGCAGATTCTGCATTGCGTGTTGTTCCCAGACCCCCGCTTCGATCTGCCGGTCTTTGGCGCCGACATCGTGGCGGGTCCAGCCGGGGTGTCGGCCGCGATCGTCGATCTTTCGCCAGTGCTCTCTCAGCTGCCACTGGGGATTGCTACGGCATTGGCCGGTCGTCCGCGCATCACCTACAGCCAGGAGCGGGAGCTGCCCGGATGGGGATCGATCTTTTCACCCTTTGTCCGTTTTGTGCGCCCCACCAGCCCAGAGGAGGAAAAGGCTTTTGTCGATGAGGTGAGCAGCGTTCTGGCTGTGTTGGCGGATGCCATCGCCGTCGCCGAGCCTCAGGCCCCAGACCATCCGGCTACGGTTGAGCGCTGGAAGGGGCAGCTCCGGTATTGCAAGCAGCAGAAACAAAACGACAAGACTCGTCGGGTGCTGGAGAAAGCCTTCAACCCCGCCTGGGCCGACCGCTACATCGAGGAACTGCTGTTCGACGATCCGCTGGCTCCGTGAAGCGGACCCTTCAGCGCGTGCCGCGGCTCTGGTGGCTGGCTGGTGCCGCTGTGTTGGTTGTGCTGGGTGGGCTGGCCGTCAGTCGCCAGCAACGTGCAAAGCCCATCCCCGCAACCCCTGCCTCCCAGTTGCCACGTCCGCTTGAGTCCGTTGCTGCCCTGGGCCAGCTCGAACCCGATGGAGATGTGCGATTGCTGGCCGCCCCGATCAGTGGCATTGGTGGCAGCCCCCGCATCACTCAGTTGCTGGTGGAGGAGGGTGACACCGTGCGGAGCGGCCAACTCCTGGCCCGATTTGATACGGCACCCAGCCTGCTTGCCCAGCAGCAGTTGCTCAATGCCCGCATTCGCAATCTCGACACCCGGTTGCAGGTGCAAACCCGCGACATCGGCCGCTATCGACAGCTGAGCCGCTCCGGTGCCATCCCGAGTGGTGAGCTCGATACACGCGAAACCGCTTTGCTCGAGCTCCAGGGTGCCCGCACCGAGGCCTGGGCTGAGCGGGAGAAGATCAAGGCGGAGTTGCTGCTTACTGAGCTGCGGGCGCCCATCGCCGGCACCGTGCTGAAGCTCCATGCCCGTGTGGGCGAGCGGCCAGCCGACAAGGGTGTGCTCGAACTCGGGGCCAGCGATCGGATGCAGGCGCTGGTGGAGGTCTACGAAAGCGACATCAACCGGGTGCGCCTTGGCCAGCCCGTCACCTTGATCAGCGAGAACGGGGGGTTTCAGGGCAATCTGACCGGCGAGGTGATTCGGATCAGTCCCCAGGTGCGGCAGCGTTCGGTGCTTTCCACCGATCCCACCGGCGATGCCGATGCCCGCGTGGTGGAGGTGCGGGTGGCCCTCAACGCTGCCGACAGCCAGCGGGTGCGCGATCGCACCGGGCTGAAGGTGATCGCCCGGCTCGGTCGCTGATGCTTGGACGCCTCTGGCAGGGCCGGCGCATTCCCTTGGCCTGGTTGCTGCTAACGCGCCAGCCGGTGAGGTTGCTGGTGGCCCTGGCTGGCATCGCCTTTGCGGGCATTTTGATGTTCATGCAGTTGGGCTTTCGCGACGGGCTGTTCGACGCCAGCGTCACGATCCACCGGCTCTTTGACGCCGACCTGGTGCTGATCAGTCCGCGCTCCAGCAGCTCGGTGAGCATGGCCGGGTTTCCCAGGCGCCGGCTCGTGCAGGCCATGGCCGACCCCGCCGTGGAGGGAATTACGCCAGTGCACTGGAACCTGCTGCTCTGGCGCAACCCGGAAACCCGCGGTACTCGTTCGATCCTGACCCTCGGGTTTGAACCGGGTGATCCCTTGTTCACCGATCCCTCCCTGGCGCCCAAGGCCAAGCTGCTCCAAGACCGGGGCCGCGTGCTCTTCGACGAGCGCTCTAGGCCCGAGTTCGGCCCGGTGGCGGAGTGGTTTCGCAGCGGCCGTACGGTGGAAAGCGAAATCGGCGGCCAGCGGGTGCGGGTGGCGGGGCTCGTGGGTCTGGGCACCTCCTTTGGGGCCGACGGCAACCTGCTCACCAGCCACGAGACCTATCTGCAACTCCTGCCCAACACCCCTCCAGGCAGCATCGAGGTAGGGCTGATCCGGCTGCGGCCCGGCTCCGATCCGGCTGCTGCGGTGGAGCGGCTCAAGCAGCGCTTGCCAGCGGATGTCACCGTGCTCACCAAAGAGGGCTTCATCGCCTTCGAGCAGAACTACTGGCGCACCAGCACCTCGATCGGCTTCATCTTCACGCTGGGCGCTGCGATGGGATTCGTGGTGGGCTGCGTGATCGTCTATCAGATCCTCTATTCCGACGTCAGTGATCACCTGCCGGAATACGCCACGTTGATGGCAATGGGCTATCGCCTACCCAGCCTGTTGGGCGTGGTGGCCCGGGAGGGCCTGTTGCTCGCCACCTTCGGCTACCTGCCGGCCTACGCGGCCGGCCAGGGCCTCTACTGGCTGGTGCGCAATGCCACCCAGCTGCCGGTGACGATGAACACGACCCGGGCCTTGACCGTGTTCACCATGATCCTGGTGATGTGCATGGGCTCAGCGGCTCTGGCGATGCGCCGGCTCGCCGACGCCGATCCGGCGGAGATCTTCTGATGGGTCTGGATCGTCTGGAAAGTGGGGCTGCAGTGTCGGACGTGGTGGTGCAGGTGGCCGGGTTGAGCCACTGGTATGGCGCCGGCGCCATGCAACGGCAGGTGTTGCAGTCGGTGGATCTCGCCATCGCTCCCGGTGAGGTGGTGCTGCTCACGGGCCCCTCCGGATGTGGCAAAACCACTCTGCTCACCCTGGTGGGTGCTCTCCGCCAGGTGCAGCAGGGCTCGGTGCGGGTGTTTGGCGAAGAGCTGCATGGCGCAGGGCGAGCCTCCCGCCAGCGGCTCCGTCGACGGATCGGCATGATTTTTCAGGGCCACAACCTGCTGCGCTGCCTCAGCGCCGAGCAGAACGTGCAAATGGGTGCCGATCTGCTGCCGGGATTGGGCTATCGGGCCCGCCGCGATCGTGCTCGCGAATGGTTGCGCGCGGTGGGGCTGGGCGATCACCTGGGCAAGCTTCCCCACGATCTCTCCGGCGGCCAAAAGCAGCGGGTGGCGATTGCCAGAGCTTTGGCAGCACGGCCCCAGTTGCTGTTGGCCGACGAACCCACAGCGGCCCTCGATTCCCGCAGCGGACGCGAGGTGGTGGATCTGCTCAAAGGCCTGGCGCGGGAACAGGGCTGCGGTGTGTTGATGGTGACCCACGATCCCCGCATTCTCGATGTGGCGGACCGGCTGGTGCAGATGGAGGATGGCCAGCTCAGTCAAGGGGCCAGGCCCATTGAGTAAGGTGAGCATTCGCATCTCTCCCCGTTGCCGTACGCATGGCCAAGCGCAGGAATCTCAAGAAGGAAAAACAGGAGCGCAACCGCGCCTATGCGCGCAAGTTCAAGAAGCGCAAGCTGCGCAACGACGGCCGTGGTGAAGGGGCCGGCAACGGTGTGACCGGTACGGCCAACAATGGCGGCGCTGCCGACTGATCATCGCGTTGTGGTGTTGCCGAGGGGATCCTGAGGGGTCCCCTTTTTGCTGTTCACGACCACCCCGCTCACTGTCTTTCGCTTCACTGTCTTTCAGTTCAATCTCTCCCGGCGACTCCGATGTTCCTCAGCGTCGTCATCCCCACCTACAACCGTCTGCCGATCCTGCAGAAGTGCCTGCGGGCCCTGGAAGCCCAGGAGCTGGCGCCGCCGATCTCCGGCTATGAGGTGGTGCTGGTCGACGACGGCTCCACCGATGACACGGTGACCTGGCTACGCGTGCACGCGGCCGAATTCCCCCATGTGCGCCTCATCCAGCAGGACCACGGTGGTCCCGCTGAAGGGCGCAATCGCGGGGTGCAGCAG
>JBIPLV010000024.1:0-21565 GCA_044369475.1 Cyanobium sp.
GATCGGCCTGCCGGCAGCGCAGCGGGGGCTCTGCCTGCTGCTGGCCCTGGCCTGCCTGCCCCTGGTGCTGCTCTACCCCTCCGCCAAGCGCTGGTTTGGCTACCCCCAGCTGGTGCTGGCGCTGTGCTGGGGCTTTGCAGTGCTGATTCCCTGGGCTGCCGCCACCGGCTCCCTAACCGGCGGTTGGCCCCTGGCTCTGGTGTGGCTGGCCACCCTGCTCTGGACCTTCGGCTTCGACACCGTGTACGCCATGGCCGACCGCGACGACGACCGGGCTATCGGCGTGCGCAGCAGCGCCCTCAGCCTCGGGCAGCAGGCTCCCCTGGCGGTGGCGGTGAGCTATGGCCTGGCCGCCGCCGCCCTGGGGCTGGCCGCTGGGCTGCAAGGAGCCAGCTGGATCACCTGGCTCCTTTGGCTGCTGGCGGCCTTCGGCATGCAGCGCGAAGCCGCCCTGCTGCGTCGTCCCGAGCTGCCCCGTTCGGCCTATGGCCGTCACTTCAGCCACCAGGTGCAGCTCGGTGGGCTGCTGCTGCTGGCACTGGTGCTAAGGCAATTGCCGGGAGCCGGGCTGTGAGCCGCGCCCTCCGCTGGCCCGAACCCCTCCAGCCTGGGGATCGGGTGCAGCTGGTGGCCGCCAGCTCGGCCCTGCTGGGGGATGCCGCCCTGGCGCGGCTGCAGGCCGGCATCGCCGTGCTCGAGAGCTGGGGGCTGCAGGTGGAGCGGGACCCGCTGCACGGGCGCCAGTGGGGCTACCTGGCCGGTCGCGACCCGGAACGACGCGGCGACCTGGAGGCAGCGGCGCGGCGGGGGGCGGAGCTGCTGGCCTGCGTGCGCGGCGGCTGGGGGGCGGCCCGGTTGCTGGAGCAGCCCCTGGACCTGCAGCCCCGCTGGCTGCTGGGCTTCTCCGACGTCACCTCCCTGCTCTGGGCCCAGCTGGCCCAGGGGCAGGCCGGGGCCATCCACGGGCCGCTGCTGACCACCCTGGCCACAGAGCCGAGCTGGAGCCAAGAGCGGCTGCGGGCCCTGCTGTTCGGCGAGCCCCTGGCCGATCTCCAGGGCGAGGGCTGGTGTGGTGGGGTAGCCGCAGGCCCGCTGCTGGCGGCCAACCTCACCGTGGCCACCCACCTGCTCGGCACCCCCTACCTTCCCAATCTGCGCGGCGCGATCTTGGTGCTCGAAGACGTTGGTGAGGCGCCCTACCGGATCGAGCGAATGCTCACCCACTGGCGCCTCAGCGGCGCCCTTCAACAGCTGGCCGGCATCGGCTTGGGCCAGTTCACCGACTGCGAGGACGGGCCTGCGGATGAAGGGCCTGCGGATGAAGGGGCCACCGACGAGACCAGTCCCCAACCGCCGGACTCGGTTTGTGAAACAGCCTGTGAAACAGCCCGTGAAACACAGCTTGAAACCCAGCGCGAAACCTCCCGTGCCCCAGGCATGGATCCAGCACCCTCCAGCCACCAGGATCGCTTCAGCCTCGAGCAGGTGCTGCGGGAGCGCACCGCCGATCTCGGCATCCCCGTGGTGAGCAACCTGCCCGTCGGCCACGTGGCCGGCAATGCGGCCCTGCCCCTGGGAGCCCAGGCCCGCCTGGATGCCGGCAGCGGACGGCTGCAGCTTCAGCCGTCCTAGCCCTTCAGCACCGAGCCATCAACACCGAGCCATCAACACCGCCGCCGCCACGGTGAGATCGAAAGGGGTGGTGAGCTTGATGTTGGAGGGGGGCGCCTCCAGCACCTGCACCGGCAGCCCCAAACGTTCAAACAGGGCCGCATCGTCGGTGACGCTCCAGCTCTCGGCGATGGCGGTGGCATGGGCATCGCGCAGCTGGGCCACCGGAAATCCTTGGGGCGTCTGGGCGGCCCAGAGTGCGCGGCGATCCGGGGTGGCGGTGATGGTGCCCTCGCCATCAACCTGCTTGATCGTGTCGGTGACGGGGGTGGCGGCGATCACGGCCGCGCCCTGATTCACAGCGGCGGCACAGCGTGCCAGCAGGTCGGGCTCCACCAGGCAACGGGCACCGTCGTGAATCAGCACCCCATCCGCATCCAGCGGCAGGGCGGCCAGTCCGCGGCTCACCGACTCCTGACGGGTCTCACCACCCAGGATCCACTCCACCGGCCGGTCCGGGTGCGCGCCCGCCACGATCGCGGCAATCGCCTCCGCATCCACCGGCTGGCCGACGATGCCAATCCAGTGGATCACCGGGCAGGCCAGGGCCGCGTCCAGGGTCCAGGCCAGCACGGGCCGGCCGGCCACCGGCAGCAGCAACTTGTTGCCCTCCGCCCCCATGCGGCGGCCGCTGCCGGCGGCGGCGATCAGCAAATGCACAAGCGACTCCCTGGAACCAGGTCAAACCGGATCCGATCCATACAATCAGGCCGCCGAACCGTGCCTTTGCGATGCGCGCCCTGTTTCTGATTCCGGGCGGCAGCAGCCAGCAGCTGCAGAGTTTTGCCGCCGTGGCCGCGGTGGCCGAGCAACTCAAGTCCGAGGTGCAGGTGATTTGTCCGGTCGCCGCTGTGCCCCTCTGGAGCCTGCATCCAGCGGTCGGCCGCGCCCTTCCCTTCGCCTACGACCAGGCCACCCTGGCCGACTGGGCCAACCTGCTTGGCACCGTGCGGGAGCCCGATTTCCAGGTGTGCCTCAACCTGGCGCCCAGCCGCCAGATGGACCTGATGCTGTCGATGAGCCACATCCCCACCCGGGTCGCTACTAGAGGCTTCTCCGCCACCGAACGGGTCAGTCCTAGGGCGGGCAGCTGGCCCAACCAGGCTCTGGAAGCCTTCCTGCGGCCGATCGGCGTAGATCTCAATGCCGACGCCTTCCGCCTGCCGTTGGCTCCCAGCGATCTGGAGGCCGCCGCAGCCGCCCTGCCAAGAGGAGACGGCCCGGCGCTGCTGCTGGCTCCCTCGGCTCGCGCCGATGACTGGCCCGCCTCCCAATGGCAAGCCCTACCCGCCGCCATCCAAGCCAAGCTGCCCAACCTGCGGGCCGTCGCAGCACTGCGCGGCGAGGGGGCCAAGCCCCTGCGCCAGCGGGCAGCCCAGATCGCCAGCGCCGATGTGGTGCTGGCCAGTGATCCAGTCGCCATCGAACTGGCCCTGTTGCTCGGTCTGCCCCTGGTGGCCCTGGGCCGGGAGGCCTCCAGCCTGCCCAACCGTGGCGGCGTGCAAGGGCTTGACACCAGCGGCTCCCTGGAGCAGCTGAGCGCAGCTGAGGTGCTGGCGGCCCTGGGGCTGGCGTAGGCGGGGCTGGCGTAGCCGGGCCATACGATCGGCGCCACTGGATGCCTTGCGCCGTGATGACGAGCTCTGCCCCCCTGGCCGCGCAAGTGGCCCTCGTGACCGGCGCCAGCCGGGGCATCGGCCGCGCCATCGCCCTCGAGCTGGCGGCCGCCGGCGCCCAGGTGGTGGTCAACTACGCCAGCTCGCCGGATGCCGCCGAAGCCGTGGTGGCCGAGATCACGGCGGCAGGGGGCCAGGCCTGGAGCCACCGGGCCAACGTCGCCGACGAGGAGCAGGTTGACGCCATGGTCAAGGCCGTGCTCGAGAAGGCCGGCCGGCTCGATGTGCTGGTCAACAACGCCGGCATCACCCGCGATGGCCTGCTGATGCGAATGAAAACGGCCGACTGGCAGAGCGTCATCGACCTCAACCTCACCGGCGTGTTCCTCTGCACCCGCGCCGTCAGCCGCGCGATGCTCAAGGCCCGCACCGGCCGCATCATCAACATCACCTCCGTGGTGGCCCTGATGGGCAACCCCGGCCAAGCCAACTACAGCGCCGCCAAGGCCGGCGTGATCGGCCTCACCCGCAGCAATGCGGCCGAATTCGCCGCCCGTGGTGTCACCGTCAATGCGGTGGCCCCCGGCTTCATCGAGAGCGACATGACCGCCGGGCTCGACAAGGAGCCGATCCTGGCCGCCATTCCGATGGGCCGGATGGGGAGCGCTGCCGAGGTGGCCGGCGCCGTGCGCTTCCTGGCCGCCGACCCCGCCGCCGCCTACATCACCGGCCAGGTGCTGCAGGTCGATGGCGGCATGGTCATGCGGTAGCTCCTCAAGCAGGAGCGCCTCAGGGGTTGGTGATCGGCTGACCCAGCTCCTCGCGCAGGCGGCGAATCCGCTGCAGCAGGCGCAGGCGCCGGCTGCGGGCCGTGATCGTAAGAAACAAGCGCACTGGCACATAGACCAGCGCCATCACGACGCCAAACGCCGCCACCAGCACGAAGACCATGGCGTTGACGCTGGACACCGGATCCAGCGAAATCGCTTCGTCGGCGCTCTCCAGGGCCGTTTGGAGCAGATCTTCCATCGCTCGACCTTATCGAGCCTGAAGCGGTTCAGCAGCCCACGGGCTCGCTGCGATTCGGCTTTCCCCACCCCGCACCACCTCGCTTGCGGCAGGTCGCTGTGGGACCCTGAAACCCACTGAATCCGTCCCGTTGTCATGGCCAAGCTGATCAGCTTCTCGGATGCCTCGCGCGGCGCCCTGGAGCGGGGTGTCAATGCCTTGGCCGACGCGGTGAAGGTGACCATCGGCCCCCGCGGCCGAAACGTGGTGCTGGAGAAAAAATTCGGCGCTCCCGACATCGTCAATGACGGCGTCACCATCGCCAAGGAGATCGAACTCGAGGATCCCTTCGAAAACGTCGGCGCCAAGCTGATGCAGCAGGTGGCCAGCAAAACCAAGGACACCGCCGGCGATGGCACCACCACCGCCACCCTGCTGGCCCAGGCCCTGGTGCGCGAAGGTTTGAAAAACGTGGCGGCCGGGGCCAGCCCCGTGGGCCTGCGCCGCGGCATGGAAAAGGCGACGGCCCACATCGTCACGGGGATCGCTGAGCGCTCCCAAGCGGTGAGTGGCGATGCCATCCGTCAGGTGGCGGCCGTGAGCTCCGGCAACGACGACGAGATCGGTCGGATGATTGCCGAGGCCATGGCCAAGGTGAGCGCCGACGGGGTGATCACTGTGGAGGAGTCGACCTCCCTGGCCACCGAGCTGGAAATCACCGAGGGGATGGCCTTCGATCGGGGCTACAGCTCCCCCTATTTCGTCACCGATCAGGAGCGCCGTGAGTGCGTCTTTGAAAACGCCCTGATCCTGATCACCGACCGCAAGATCAGCACCATCACCGACCTAGTGCCCGTGCTCGAAGCGGTGTCGAAGAGCGGCCGGCCGCTGTTGATTCTGGCCGAGGAGGTGGACGGCGAAGCCCTGGCCACCCTGGTGGTCAACAAGAACCGCGGCGTGCTGCAAGTGGCGGCTGTGCGGGCGCCAGGCTTTGGCGATCGCCGCAAGGCCATGCTGGCCGATATCGCGATCCTCACCGGCGGCACCGTGGTGAGTGAAGACCAGTCCATGAGCCTGGAGAAAACCGGGCTCGCCGAGCTGGGGCAGGCCCGGCGCATCACGATCACCAAGGACAGCACCACGATCCTGGCCAACGGCGATCACCAAGCCGCCGTTGGCGATCGCGTGGCCTCGATCAAGCGCGAGCTCGACAACACCGACTCCGATTACGACCGCGAGAAGCTGCAGGAGCGGATCGCCAAGCTGGCCGGTGGCGTGGCGGTGATCAAGGTGGGGGCTCCCACGGAAACCGAGCTCAAAAACCGCAAGCTGCGCATTGAGGATGCCCTCAATGCCACCCGCGCCGCCGTGGAGGAGGGAATCATTGCCGGCGGCGGTTGCACCCTGCTGGAGCTGGCGGAAGGTCTCACCGCCCTGGCGGCTTCCTGTGAGGGAGATGAGCGCACCGGTGTGCAAATCGTGCAGCGGGCCCTGGCGGAGCCGGTGCGGCAAATCGCCTACAACTCCGGTGCCGATGGTGCCGTGGTGGCGGCCGAGATCCTGCGACAGGGCAAGGGCTACAACGCCCTCACCGGCGTTTACGAAGACCTGCTCGCCGCCGGAATCCTCGATGCCGCCAAGGTGGTGCGCCTGGCGCTTCAGGATGCGGTGTCGATCACCTCGCTGCTGATCACCACCGAGGTGGTGATTGCCGACAAGCCCGAACCCGAAGCGGCCCCCGGCGGCGACATGGGTGGAATGGGTGGAATGGGTGGAATGGGTGGAATGGGCATGCCCGGCATGATGTGAAGCCCCGGCCCTCAACAGCTCCTCAGCAGGCCTTCACGTAGGCCGCCACCTGCAGGTCCACACCGGTGATGGCCGTGCCCACCACCACCGCATCCGCGCCGGTATCAAGGGCCTGACGGGCCTGCTGAGGGCTAGCGATGCCGCCCTCGCAGATCAAGCTGACCGCTGCGGGCAGCTGCTGCTTCAGCTGGGGCAAGAGCGTCCAGGCTGGCGGCTGGAATCCAGCCGTGGCCTCGGTGTAGCCATACAGGGTGGTGCCCACCCAGTCACAGCCAAGGGCGGCGGCCCGCAAGCCGTTGGCCAAAGAGTCGACATCAGCCATCAGCAGAGCACCCAACTCCCCCCGCACACGGCTGATCAACTGCTCGAGAGTGTCACCACCGGGCCGGGGGCGTTCAGTGGCATCGATCGCCACCACGTCGGCGCCCGCCGCCCACACAGCGCGGATCTCCTCCCAGCCCGGGGTGATGTAGACGGAGCTGTTGGGGTACGTGCGCTTCCACAGCCCCACGATCAAGGCGTCGGGGCAACGGCGCCGCACGGCACCGATGTGCTCAGGACTCTCCAGCCTTACGCCACTCGCACCATTGCGAAGGCTGGCTTCCGCCATCGCCGCAATCACATCGGGATCGCGCAGGGGTGAGCCCTCGGGGGCCTGCACCGACACGATCAGTCCAGAAGCTTTCACTCAGCTAGCGAAGGGAAGGGAGTCGGCATCGGGAAGCCAGGCCCGCAGGGGCGCCAGGGCACGGGGTGCGGGCACAGGCTCCCCGTCGGGCACCACGGCCAGTTGGGTCCAGGAACGGGACAGGACTGCCACAGGGGCAGGCGCAGAGACTGGTTCAACACCATGTCCCTGATCGTGTTCAACTGCATTGGAAAGCCATTCAGGCTCAGGCTGCACCGGGGGCACCACAAACCCAAAGGGAGCTCCAGCAGCCCGCTCCTGCAACCACTGGGCGGCCTCAGCCCCCTGACTGGCCAGCAGAGGCCCCGCCATCAAGGCCTCCAGAGCCGCGAAGCCGCGGCGGTGCACCCACAGCTGAACGAGTCGCTCGGCCATGGGCTGGTCCCGTTCGGCCACCGCCGCCAGCAGACGATCCGCCAGGTCGGGGCGGGCTGGCGGGGGAAAGCTGGGGGGCAGGGTCACGGGAGGGCTGGCTAGGTGAGTTTGCGATTCAGAAGGGGCCGGATCAGCAGGAACAACCCGGCGGCCAACATTGCGAGCACCCCCAGGCAGGTGGCGCTGCTGAGCTGGCCGTAGGGGGCCTCCAGCACCACGGCGGTGAGGGAGACCTGTCCGGCGTAGGCGGCACGAATCGGTTCAATCGCGAAGGTAAGGGGATTCAGGGCAGCTAGCCAGCCCAGCCAAGCCGGCATGAATGACAACGGGGCCAAAGCGGTGCTGGCAAACAACAGGGGCAGGTTGGCCACAAAGATCACCGCGATTAGCTCGATGTGGCCCGGAAGGGCGAAGGCCAGCCCCAGGCTCAGGGCCGTCACCGCAAACACCAGCAGCAGCAGGGTGACCAGCACCAGCAGCAGACCGGCGCCCCCTGGCCAGCCGTAGCCGAGGAGGGCCGCAGTGCCCATGATCGCCAGGCTCTGGACCAGGCTCAGGGAGGTGATGTACAGCACGGAGGCGAACACAATCGAGCTGCGGGAGCGCAGGGGTGCCACCAGCAGGCGGTTGAGAAAGCCGAATTCCCGATCAAACATCACCGGCAGACCGGCATTGAGGGCCGCACTGAAGGCCGTGAACACGATCACCCCGGCCCCGAGGAAGCGTCCGTAGCTGATCCCCCCCGGCAGCAGCCCGGCGGGCGCCTTGGCGAACAGGGCCCCGAACAGCACCAACCAGATCAGCGGCTGCAACACGCCCGCCACCAGGGTGGAGGGCCGCCGTTGCAGCTGCACGAACAGCCGCCGGGTGAGCGCCAAGGTTTCCTGGCTGATCTCAGCCAGGGCGGAAGCCTCGGGCTGGGAACCCGGGGCGGGATCGCGGGCCGGGACGGGAACGGGAAGGGTGGTGGTCATCACATGCTCGCTTTGCGTTCGGCCTTGGGGTCGCGACTGCCGGCCACGGCCAGCTCAGCATCCATCAGGGTGCGGCCCGTGGCCTGGAGGTAGACATCATCAAGGCTGGGGCGGCTCTGGGCCAGAGCAAACACCGGCAGGTCGGCCTCGGCCAGCTGACGGCGCAGCTGCTCGATCACGCCGTCGTGCTCGATCACCAGGTTGAGGGAAAAGCCCTGGGACTGGTTCACCACCACCTGCCGCACGCCGGCACAGTTGTGCAACAGGTGGCGCACCCGCTCAGCCTCATCGGCGTCGCTGAATTCCCGAACCCGCAGGGTCACCCGGTCGCCGCCCAGGGCCGCCTTCAGCGCCGAGGGCGCCCCTTCGGCGATCACCTTGCCGGCTTCAATGATGGCCAGGTGGTCGGCCAGGGCATCCACCTCCTCGAGGTAATGGCTGCTGAGCAGCACGGTGGTGCCGCCATCGCGCAGCTGGCGCAGCACACCCCAGATGGCCGCCCGGCTCTCGATGTCGAGGCCGACGGTGGGCTCATCGAGCACCAGCACCTGGGGGCGATGCAGCAGGCCCGCCGCCAGATCAAGCCGGCGCCGCATGCCGCCTGAATAGCCGCCGCAGCGGCGATCAATCCACTCAGCCATGCCCAGCAACTCGATCAACTCGCCGATCCGCTGGTTCCGCGCGGAGGCCTGCAGGTGATACAAATCACCCTGCAGCTGCAGCAGTTCGCGTCCGGTGAGGATCTTGTCGATCGCCACCTCCTGGGCCACATAGCCCAGCAAGCGCCGCACCGCACGTGGCTCCCTTAGGGCATCAACCCCTCCCACCCGCACGCTGCCGCTGTCGGGGGCCAGCAGGGTGCAAAGGATGCGCAAGGCGGTGGTTTTGCCGGCGCCATTAGGCCCCAGCAGGCCGTAGAGGCTGCCGGCCGGCACCCGCAGCGCTAGCCCATCGAGGGCCAGCACGCCACCGCCATAGCACTTCCGGAGCTGCTGCAGTTCGATCACCGACTCAGACCGCCCAATCAGCCGACCAATGTAGGCAGCGCACTCAGCGAGACGCTGAACAGATCGGGGCCCAACAGGGCCGCCTGGGGCAACCGGGCTAGCAACAGCAGCAGGCAGATGCCAAACAGGTAAAAGATGGACCAGCGGAACAGGGCCCGGGCCCGCTGGGGATCGTCGGGTTGGGCGCGCAAGCGGGCGCTGAGCTGGAGCAGGCGACCGTTGAAGGGAAGCACCATCAGGCCGTAGAGCAGGCCGCCGCTGGGCAAGGCCAGCACCCCGAGCAGGCTGAAGGCCACCGTGGCCCAGGCGTAATGGCTGATCGCCCGGGTGGTCACCACCACGCCCTTCACCACCGGCAGCATCGGAATGCCCACCGAGCGGTAGTCGTCCTTCAGCAGCAGGGCCAGGGCCCAGAAGTGGGGCGGCGTCCAGAGCATCACCAGGGAAAACAGCCACCACGACGACCAGCCCAGGCCTCCGGTCGCGGCTGCCGCCCCCACCAGGGGCGGGATCGCGCCGGCCACGCCGCCGATGACGATGTTCTGGGTGGTGCGGGGCTTGAGCAGGGCCGTGTAGAGCAGCACGTAGCTGCACAGGCCCAGGAGCGACAGGCTGGCGGCCAGGGGGTTCACCCCGACCACCAGCACGGCCACCGACAGGAGCGTCAGGCCGATGGCCAGGGCAAAGGCCTGGCGCTGGGCCAGTCGCCCTGAGGGCAAGGCGCGGCGACTGGTGCGTTGCATGCGCCCGTCGAGCTCCTGCTCCCAAAGGCAATTCAGCACCCCTGCCGCCGCCGACGCCAAGCTGCCGCCCACCAGGGTGCAGGCGATGGTCGCGCCACTGGGGGAGCTACCAGCACTGAGGGCCATGCCTCCAAGGGTGGTAGCCAGGAGCAGGGGGATCAAGCGGGGCTTGGCCACCTCCAGCCAAGCAGGCAGCTTGACCGAAGGGCGGATCGCCGAGGACGCAGCTGGGGCTTTCGCCACCGGCGCGGAGGCCGTTGCAGGCACTGCTGTACTAACCATGAACCACCTCGGAGGGGACGTCAGACGCCAGCAGGGACCGGGCCGGACGACGCCCAAAACAGCGGGCGACCAAGGCGGCCAGCAAGCCCACGAGCAGAGCCGCAGTGAGCTGGTGGGCAATCGTCACCAGGGGCGACTCAAGCTGGAGCCTCAGCGTCCAGATCCCAAGGGCGACCTGGCCGGCGACTAGCACTGCGGAGCCCAGAGCCAGCGCTGGCAACTGCCCGAGCCCCGCCGGCAGCAGAGGAGTAGACGCCGCCAGAGCCAGCACGGCCAGGGCCGCAGGCATCGCCAGCTGGCGGTGGGCCAGCAACCAACGGCAACCCTCTCCCGAACTGAAACATTGGTCGGCGGCCCATTGGCTGGCCATGGAACCGCCTAGCAGGCACTGGGCCAGCACCAGCACCAGGGCCGTCGATGCCAGCAGCGTCCACCAAAGCGGCGGCACCCCGAGGCCACGACCAGCCATGGCGAGGCGTTGATAGAGGGCACTGGTGAGGGCCACCAACAGCAAGGCGGTGGTGAGATGGGCGGTGACCAGAGGGGCCGCCAGCAGTTGGGTGACGGTGAGGGCCCCCAGCCCACCCTGAACAGCCACCAGCAGTAGGGCTGCTCCGGCCATCCAGGGAAGCCACCCCGGCAAGCGGCGGCGCCAGAGAACGCTGGCGCCGGTCAGCACCAGCAGGGCCACGCCCACCACGAAGGCATCGAGCCGATGAAACCACTCCAAAAACACCTGGAGGTTCATCTGGCGCCCCGGCAGCAGGCGCCCGTAACACAGGGGCCAATCCGGGCAGGCCAGGCCGGCCTCCATCACCCGGGTGGCGCCGCCGATGCCCACCAGGGCCATCAGAGCCACCACGAGGTGGGACGCCAGCAAGCCGAGGCGGTGACGCAGCACCAGGTCGGGGGTTGGGCGTGGATGGGACTGGAGATCTGCCGCCATGGCCAAACCATTCCCGGAAGTTGGGTCAAGTTAGCCAGCCTGACCAGAAGCAGGGATCAGGGTTCCCGCACATCTCAAGACTGAAACGTTGCCCCCGAGACCCACTGACATCGCGTTGTTTTGCCAACCAAATCAACGTTGTCCCCGCAGCCGAAGGCAGTGGCCCATAGGCTGGCCCTAGGGGCAACATGCACCGTGCCAATTCGTACCGTCCTCACTGTTATTGCGGCCAGCACGGCGCTTGTGCTGACAGGACTTTTGGTGGGAAACAACGTCAACATGCTGCCGCTGGACGCCAGCAGCAACGCTCCCACCTATGACGCCCTCTTTAAGGTTTTGTTCAGCATTGGCACAGTGCTGTTTCTCGGCATCGTGATCCTGCTGGTTTACAGCTTGTTTCGGTTCCGCCGCCGCAGCGGTGACCTCAGCGATGGCCTCGCCATTGAGGGGAATTTGCCGCTGGAAATCGTCTGGACGGCCATCCCCGCCATCGTGGTCTTGTTTGTGGGGATTTACAGCTACGACATTTATGAGCGAATGGGCGGCATGGTGGCCCTCAACGACCACTCAGCCATGGCCCATTCGGCGATGGATCATTCAGCGATGGACCACTCCGCCATGGCCTCAGGTGGGGTGAGCCAGGCTCGGGTGTGGGGCGGGATTGGTGGGTCCGGCATGGATGCAGCACCCACCGGCCCTGTGCTGCCAGTGGAAGTGACCGCAATGCAATTTGCTTTCATCTTCCACTACCCCGACGCCAACATCACCAGCGGCGAGCTGCATGTGCCAACAGGCCAACCCGTGGAGCTGCACATGGAGGCCCGCGACGTGATCCACGCCTTCTGGGTGCCCCAGTTCCGGCTCAAGCAAGACGTCATCCCCGGCCAGCCGACCGTGCTCTCCTTCACCGCCACCAAGGCCGGCAGCTACCCAATCGTGTGTGCCGAACTATGCGGCCCTTACCACGGCGGCATGCGTTCCACGGTTGTGGTGCATGAGCCCGAGGCCTACGCCACCTGGCTGCAGCAGAACAGCCCCGCTAGCACCACCACCTGAGACGCCATGACCCTCGCCAATCCGAGCGACTTCAACGGCAGCCTGCAACCCCAGGGCTGGTTGCGCTACTTCAGCTTCAGCCTGGATCACAAGGTGATCGGGCTGCAATACCTGGTCTGCGGCTTCATTTTTTATCTAATCGGCGGAGCCCTGGCCGGAGCCATACGGACCGAGCTGGCCACGCCGCTGTCGGATTTCATGCCGCGCGACACCTACAACGAGGTGCTCACCCTGCACGGCACGGTGATGATTTTCCTCTGGATCGTGCCGGTGGTGAACGGGGCCTTCGGCAACTACCTGATCCCCTTCTATGTGGGCGCCCGCGACATGGCCTTCCCGCGGCTGAATGCCGTGGCCTTCTGGCTGATTCCCCCCGCCGGCATCCTGCTGATCAGCAGCTACTTCATCGCTGGAGCGGCAGCCCAATCCGGCTGGACCGCCTATCCCCCGCTGAGCCTCACCACCCCGGCAGCGGGTCAAGTGGTGTGGATCCTGAGTGTGCTGCTGCTGGGCGGCAGCTCGATCTTCGGCGGGATCAACTTCATCGCCACCATCCTCAAGTTGCGGCGGCCTGGCCTCAAGCTGATGCAGCTGCCCATGTACTGCTGGGCCATGCTCGGCACCAGCATCTTGGTGGTGCTCTCCACACCGGTTCTAGCCGGCACCTTGATTCTGCTGAGCTTTGACATCATTGCCCACACGGGCTTCTTCAACCCTGCCCTGGGGGGCAATGTGGTGGTTTATCAGCACCTCTTCTGGTTCTATTCCCACCCGGCTGTGTACATCATGGTGCTACCGGCCTTTGGGCTGGTGAGTGAGATCCTGCCGGTGCACGCCCGCAAGCCCCTCTTCGGCTACACCACGATGGTGTACTCGATCATGGCGATTGTGTTTCTGGGGCTGATTGTTTGGGCCCACCACATGTTCACCAGCGGCACGCCGCCCTGGATGCGCCTCTTCTTCACGATCGCCACCTCGTTCATCGCCGTGCCCACCGGCATCAAATTCTTCAACTGGCTGGCCACGCTCTGGGGCGGCAAGATCGCGCTGAATTCGGCGATGCTGTTTTCCTGCGCCTTCATCGTCAACTTCGTGTTCGGCGGCATCACCGGCGTGGCCCTGGCCCAGGTGCCCTTCGACATCCACGTGCACGACACCTACTTCGTGGTGGGGCATTTCCACTACATCGTCTACGGCGGCACGGTATTTGTGATCTTTGGCTCTCTCTATCACTGGTATCCGAAGTTCACCGGGCGATTGCTCAATGAAGACCTGGGCCGGCTGCACTTCCTGCTCACCTTCATCGGCTTCAACCTCTGCTTCGCCCCCCAGCACTGGCTGGGTCTAAACGGCATGCCCCGTCGGGTGGCGGAATACGACCCCACCTTCACCACCCTCAACCAGGTGAGCAGCGTCGGCGCCCTGCTGATGGCGATCAGCACCATTCCCCTGCTGATCAACGTGGTTGTCACCGCCCTCAACGGCAAGGTTGCCGGTGACAACCCCTGGAACGCCCTCACTCCCGAGTGGCTGACCAGCTCGCCGCCACCAGTGGAGAACTGGCTCGGTGAAGCGCCGCTGGTCACTGAGCCCTACGGCTACGGCCAGCATCAAGACCAACCCCACGAGGTCCAGGCATGACCAGCACCGCCCCCCTGCAGGATCCCAACAGCCTCGCCACTGATCACACCGCTGATCTCGTCACTGATCACGTCACTGAGGGCCATGGCGATTTTCGTCTGTTTGGCCTGGCCACCTTCCTGGTGGCCGACGGCATGACCTTTGCGGGCTTCTTCGCCGCCTACCTCACCTTCCGGGCCGTCAATCCGCTCCAGGAGGGCAGCACCTACGAGCTCGAATTGGTGCTCCCCACGATCAACACGGTGCTGCTGATCATCAGCAGCTTCACCTTCCACCGGGCCGGCAAGGAATGCCGCGGGGGCAACCTTGCCGCCACCCGCCTGTGGTTGGCGATCACCGGGGGCCTGGGTGCCGCCTTTCTGGCGGGCCAGATGATCGAGTACTTCAGCCTGCCCTTCGGCCTCACCGACAACCTGTTCGCCAGCACCTTCTACGCCCTCACCGGGTTCCACGGCCTGCACGTCACCCTGGGGGTGATCTGCATCGCCATCGTGGCCCTACAAGCCCGCAAGGGTGGCCGCATCAGCGCCAGCGACCACTTCGGCCTGGAAGCAGCCGAGCTGTATTGGCACTTCGTGGACGGCATCTGGGTGGTGCTCTACGGGATTCTCTATCTGCTCTGATCGTCTTGAAGCGCTGGCAGCGTTGGCGATTTGGAAGCACACTCGGCACAATCGATTCATCACTCTGCCGAGGGCAGCAACACCCATGGCTGGCAGGACGGACGACGGTCCCCCCGAAATGCTTGAGGGGAAAGTGCTGCTCGATCGGGCACGCGCCCTAAGCAACCGCCCCGAAGACGAGATTGCCCGGGCTTGTGGCTACGTGGGCCCCAGCGGTCGGGTGCTGAAAAAGAGTTTCTATCGGGCCCTGGTGGCGGCGAAGGGGTATTCCATGCCCAACGGCGGCGGTAGGGCCAGCGCTGGTCGCTCCAGCGGTCAAGGCAAGGGGCGGCAGGCGGAGTTCCGCACGCGGGTGCACGGCAACGGCAACCTGCTGATCGGCCACGCCTACACCCGGCGCCTAGGGCTCGAGCCGGGCCAGGAATTCCGCATCGAAATTCACCAGGAAACCGGCTCCATCTGGCTGCTGCCCCTGGAGGAGTAGCCCAGAGCCGCAGCTCTTCAGTCCTCGCTGTGGAAGCTGGCGCTGAAAGCCAGCAGGTCGATGCCGCTGAACAGGAAGCTGATGCCCACCAGCACACCGATCACCCAGAGCAGCCCCCAGCCCTGCATCGTCACGATCAGCACGCCCAGGATCAGGGTGACGATGCCATTGAGCAAGCCCCAACCCCAGCCCCGCACCTGGGTGTGGCCGAGCGAAACCAGCACCGACACCACGCCCTCCAGGATGAAGACGAGGCCGATGGCGAAGGCCAGGCTGGCCACCACAACGCCACCGTCCAGCGGCCCGCCACGGAACTGCTGAATCATCCAGGCCCCAACGACGATGAACAGGGTGGAGATCACCAGGCGCCAGAAGCAATACCAGCGGCCCAACTGACGCGAGCGGGCCAGATTGCTCACCCAACCCACGATGCCGCCCACCAGAAAGGCGACCGCCACGATCACGGTGATCCAGGCCGAGGCCACCACTGGAAAGATCAGGGCCAGCACCCCCAGCACCAGCATCAACACCCCCTCAAACAGGGTGAAGGCCTTCAGCCCCGCGCCATTGGGAGACAGCAAACTTGAGCCCATCGGTGTTCCAGCCACATCCCTCGGACCGTAGTCACGCTGCGCGGCTGTGACCATGGAGTGCAACTGTGACCACAGAGCGAAGCGGTGGCCAATGAGGGCTTAGACCCAACCGTGGTCGGCCAGCCACGTTGCGTTCAACGAATCCTCTCCAGCGTTGTTAGACGCTCCGCGGGCCGCCAGCAACCGCTCGGTGTACTTGGCCAGGAGATCGGCCTCCAGATTCACCGCATGGCCGACGGCCAGCTGGGCGAGGGTCGTGCTGGCCCAGGTGTGGGGGATCACGGCGATCCAGAAGCCACCGCCATCCGCGTCGCAACCCGCCACGGTGAGGCTGATGCCATCCACCGCCACGCTGGCCTTTTCGCAGATGTAGCGGCCGTAGGCGGGGTCGTTCCAGGCCAGCTCCAGGCGCCAGGAGGCTGGCTGAGGCGCGATGGCCCGCACCACCCCCAGCCCGTCCACATGGCCGCTCACCAGGTGGCCACCGAGACGATCCGCCAACCGCAGGGCGGGCTCCAGATTCACCGCCCCGCCGCAGTCCGCCTTGGCCGCCAGGGTGGTGCGCCCAAGCGTCTCTTCGCTCACATCCGCGCGAAACCCATCGGCCAGGCGCTCGGCCACGGTGAGACACACCCCATCCACCGCCACGCTGTCGCCCAGGGCCAGCTGGGCTGGCCCCCAGGCGGCACCGGCGGGCGGATGCCACTGCAGCTGCACCCCCTTGGGACTGCGCCGGATTGCACCGATTGCCTGCACCAGCCCGGTAAACATCCGCTGTCCAGCCCAGGACGAACCAATCTGGCCATAATCGGGCAAAGGGTGGACCAGGCAAGCCATGGTCGAGATGCGCGTTGCCGGAATTGCCCTGGATGCGGCCAGCCGGAGTCCAATCGTGTTGCTGCGCGATCCCTCGGGACGGCGCCAGGTGCCGATCTGGATCGACCAGGCCCAGGCCCAAAACATCCTGGCCGGCCTCAGCGAGGAGGCGCCGCCGCGGCCCCTCAGCCACGACCTGATGGCCTCACTGATCGAGGCGGGGGGGCTGCAGCTCGACCGGGTGGTGATCCACACGATCGAAGACAGCACCTTCCGAGCCGTGCTGAAACTGAGCCCCGCCGAGCCTGAGCACGCCAACGTCGAAACCCAGGCAAGCGAGGCCCAGAACGCCGAAGCCCAAACAGCCGAGGCGGCCGTGCAGGCCCGAGCCGGTCTGGAGCTGGATGCCAGGCCCAGCGACGCGATTGCCCTGGCCCTGCGCACCGGCAGCCCGATCTGGATGCTGGAGGAGGTGGTGGCCGATGCCTCGATCCCCGTGGACGCGGAGGCCGATGCCGAAGACCAGGACAATTTCCGCCGCTTCCTCGACAGCACCAGCCCCGCCGACCTGGTGCGCCACCTCAAGCAGGCCCACCCGGAGGCCGAGCCACCCGACACGCCCGCACCGTGATAGGCCCGGCCCTGCGCCCCTTTGGTGAAGGCCCACCGGTGTCCCCCTTCAGCCTTGGGACGATGCGGGCCCTGGCCAGTCCGGTCCAGATGAAATCGGTGCTGCGCGCCGCCCTGGACGCCGGCATCAACCACCTGGAAACGGCCCCCGCCTACGGTCCCGCCGAAAGCTTCCTGGGCCAGGCGCTGGCGGCGCTCGCCGCAGAGGGTTTGGAGCCCCCGGGCGGCTGGCGGATCACCAGCAAACTGTTGCCCGGCCCCGATCTGCCGGCCGCCCAGGAGCAACTGCGAGGCATCCTCCAGCGCCTGGGCGTCAGCCAGCTCACCACCCTGGCCGTCCACGGCCTCAACACGCCGGAGCACCTGGACTGGGCCCTGCACGGCCCGGGCGCTGCGCTGCTGCGCTGGGCCCACGGCGAAGGCCTGGTGGAGCAGGTGGGCTTCACCAGCCACGGCAATCCGGAGCTCATCGAAGCGGCCCTGGCCTCCGGAGCCTTCCGGGTGTGCAGCCTGCACGTGCACCTGTTCGACCAAAGCCGACTGCCCCTGGCCCGCGCCGCCTTGGCCGAGGGCATCGGCGTGCTGGCGATCTCCCCGGCCGACAAGGGTGGCCGCCTCTACGACCCGCCGCCGGAGCTGCTGGCCGACTGCGCCCCGTTCCACCCCCTCGAGCTGGCCTACCGCTTTCTGCTGGATCAGGGGGTCTCCACCCTGAGCCTGGGGGCCGAGCAACCGGGCGATCTGGCCTGGGCCGCGGCCATTCAAGGGCCCTCGCCCTGGCTGAGTGCCGCGCAACTCGCAGCCCTGGAGCGCCTGAGCGCCGCCGGCCGCGAGCGCCTGGGGGCCGAGCGCTGCGGCCAGTGCCATGCCTGCTTGCCCTGCCCCAACGGCGTGCCGATCCCCGAACTCCTGCGCCTGCGCAACCTGGCCGTCGGCCACGGCATGGAGGGATTCGCGGGCGAGCGCTACAACCTGATCGGCCGCGCCGGCCACTGGTGGGAGCAGCTCAATGCCGAGGCCTGCGGTGGCTGTGGCGCCTGCCTGCCCCGCTGCCCCCACCAGCTGCCCATCCCCGCGCTGCTGGCCGACACCCACCGGCGCCTGGCCGCCGCCCCCCGCCGCCGGCTCTGGGGCTAGGGGGCGGCCGCATCCCAGAGGTTTTGCTGGGCGAGCTGCTGGGCCAGGCTGAGCGGCGGCAGGCTCCAGCAGCGCTGCAGCAGAGCATCGCCGGGCAGCAGCAGCTTGGCCATCGCCGCCGGAAAGCGCCGGGCTACCGGCGCCAGCTGGGCCTGGGGCAGGGGCGGCACCCAACCACGGGCCAGCAGCCCCTCCAGCAGGGGCGGCTCCAGCACGGCCCCCAGCCACTCCAACGGAACCTGCTGGGGGGGGCTGGCTGCCGGCCGCAGCAGCAGCTGCCAACTCAGCGGCGCCCCCGACTCGGGCCAGAGCACCGCTAGGCGCTGGTCGCGACGCAGCAGGGGGATTAAACGTTGCAAGGGCAGCACCGCCGCGTCGGCCTTGCCGCTCAGCAGCAGGTTGAGACCATCGCGCTCGTCGTAGGCGAGAGCCTGGGCCCGCAGCTGCTCCAGGCGCTGGAAATCGCCGCCCATGATCTCCAGGCTGATCCGCGGGCTGGAGGGCAGCACCAGCCGGCTCCGCAGGCTGGGGTCGAGCAGCAGCGCCCAGCCCTCCTTTCCCCTGGCCAGCAGGTCGGCACGGCTGCGCAGGGCGATCACCCAGGGGCTGTAAGCCCAGGGGAAGGCCAGCTCGCCGGCGGCGATCGGGCCAAACAACCGCGCCACCTCCGCACTGAAGGGCGCCAAACGGGCCCACAGCCGCGGCGCCCCAAACGGCTGCAGCAGCTTGGGGCTGAGGCCGCTGGCCCAGCCGTCGCTGAGGGCGACCAAACCGGACTGCGCCCTCGGTTGCACACCCCGTTGCACAGCCGCTTGAAGCCGCTGTTGCACCGCCGCAGGGTCGGCCAGCGACTGGGAGCGCCAGGGGGCCGGCAGCTGCTGGAGCCAGGCCGCTGGCAGATCGCCCTCGGCCAGCAGCAGCTGGGGGCCATCGGCAGAGCGGCAGGCGGCCAGCAGACCGGCGCCCACCCCCAGCTGCAACAGCTGGCGACGGGAGAGCGGGGCGGACAACGGAGCCATGGCAGCGACCCTAGACACTGATCTCAAGACAGATCGAGCTCAAGCCGGCAGGCCTCGTCGCAGGCGGCTGCCAGAAGCGCGGGCGGACGGCCGGCCAGCTCCCACAGCAGAGCCAGGCCGCCGGCACCCACCCCCTCCTTGACGTAGCCGCGCTCGTAGTCGCGCAGGGCCGCGCTGCTGCAGCCGTGGAAGCGCAGGCCCGCCACCTCCAGCCGGGGCTGCAGCTGCCAGAGGGCCCCGATGCGCGCCAGCAGCAGGGCCAGATCGCTGTCCGGCTGCTCGGCCACCCAGGCCGTGGTGGCGACCGCCACCTGGCTCACCAGCCCCTGCCGCCCAGCGGGCTCCGCCAGGGCCAGCGCCAGGGCGAGCACCGCCGCCATCTGGCTGCCGCCGGCCAGCAGCACGGGGGTACCCCGCGCCGCCGCCGCCGCCACCAAACCGGCTGCCAACGCCTGCATCGGATCTCCCACCGCCGCCAGCACGGCCCTGGGACTGGGATCGGCGCCAGCGCCAGTCAGGGCCGCGGCCGCCCCCAGGCCCCGCCGCACCAACGCCGCCTTAAGGCCATGGGCCGGCTGGCGCAGGCTGCCGCTCACCAGCCCGGCCGCCTCCACCCCTAACCCCTGCAGCACGGCCAGGGCCGTGGTGGTGCCCCCTGGCACACATTCCGCCAGCAGCAGCGGCTCGGCGGGGTTCCAGCGCTCTCCCCAGGAGCGCCCCCGCTGCAGCAGGGCCTCCACCCGGGCCGGCTCAAGGGCCCGGCCGGTGCTGAGGCAGCGGGCCGGGCCAGCGCTCTCATCAGCGGGCAGGCGCAGGTGCGGCACCGATGGGGCAATGGCACAGCCCAAATCCACCACCCGGGTGCGCTCCAGCAATCCCAACTCCCGCAGCACCACATGGCTGATCAGGGCTGGGCTCACCCCGGCCGGCAGGGGCGGCAAGGCATGAACACGCCCCGCGCCGGGCCCCTGGAGCAGCAGCTCGGCATCGGCGGCTGCCGTGCCCAGCCGGGACTGTGGGGTGGCACCTGCGGCGGAAATTCCCGGCACCGCCGCGGTGTCGGTGGCGGCCAGCAGCAGCAGGGTGCGGCTCGCCGGCCAGCCCTGCTGCAGCGTTGCTCGCCAGCGATCAGGGGCCATCGCCGGGCTCAGAGGGGATCAAGGGCGACCAGGGCGCGGAGGGCCTGGGGGGGCTCGGGGATCGGCGAGCGCAGGCGCGGAAAGATCCAATAGGCCACCGCATGCAGGGCCAGCACCACAATCCCGTTCTGAAACCACACCAGGGCAACGGCGGCCAGCTGCACCTGGGCCAGATCGATGCTCGCAGCCAGGCCCACCCAGCCCGCCAGCCTCTCCAGCAAACCAGCGGCCGCGCTGGTGATCACCACCCAAAGATTTTCCCCGACCAGCACCGACAAGACCGCCACCCGCACCAGAAAGCCGGCCGCACCGATGAGGCTGCCGATGCCCCAGCTCAACCACCAGCTGGCACGCCAGCCGCTGGAGCCGCGCCAGCACCAGCCCAGCCACAGCGCCAGGAAGCCGTAGGGAAAGAGCACCAGGGGGCCGCGGATCGGTCCCATCAGGGCCACCAGCAGCAGAGCCGTTACCACCAGACCCTCCACGGCACAGCGCCAGCCGTGGCGCAGCTGCAACAGGGCCAGGGGGAGGGGCAGGGCCAGCCGAAACAGGGGGCTTCCCACCGGCAGGTAATACAGCGCCAACCACAGCAGGGCTGTGGCGGAGGCCAGGTAGGCCGTATCCATCAACTGGCGGGCCTGGCCCCGCGTGAGCTGGCCGCGACGGGGCCGACGGACTGACGCCGGGGGAGCGGGGGAAGGCATCAACGCGGTGCCGGGGCCGGGGTGACGGTGGGCGCAGGCTTCGGCGTGGACGCGCCAATGCGCTCGATCATTTCCACTTCGAAGCTCACGCCCGCCGCCCGCAGGGCCTCGGTAACGGCCTCGGCGGGGGCAGCCGGATCGGCCGCAGGCAACTGAATCGTGATCCGGTACGGGGCCGGCTTGGCGGCTGAAGCCGCCGGGGACAGCCGCGGGGCGAGCGGGGCCGCACCGGGCTTGGCGGTGGTTGGGGCGCCCGGGAGCTTGGGGTTCACCCCTTTCGGGGCTTCCGGATTGGGGGCGGCCGGAGTGGAGGTAGCTCGATTCGGGGCAGCTGGATTCGGGGAAACGGGCTGGGCTGGGGGCGCCGAGAAACTGCGGGAGAGCTGGTCGCCCAAACGGGTGCCACTGCAGCCAGCCAGAGCCAGGCCGCAGACCGCCAGCGCCAACCACGACCGCACGGGGCCCCCGACCAGGGGGGCCATCAGCTGTCGGCCGCCCGGATCACGCGCACCGCACTGGCCCGCAGGCGACCGGTTTTGGTGGTGGTGGGGGCCTTCGGAGCAGAGGACTTGGCGGCCGGCTTTTTGGCCGCGGGCTTCTTGGC
>JBIPLV010000108.1:0-6666 GCA_044369475.1 Cyanobium sp.
CGAAAGGGCGGGGCGGAATGGTCAATCGTCAGGCTGTCCACCTCTCCTCAAGCCACAACCCAAGCCACCCCGAGTCCTTTCCCTTCCCCTCCAAGACCACCCTCAAACCGCCACTCAACCTGTCGAGACCTCCGGCGATGCTGCTCCAGCTCTTCCCTAGATACGGTTTCCACTTCCCTATCGCGGCACCTGCGCAGGAATCCTGGATTTAGGCCACAAATTTTGGACGCCCCCTATTCGCCTATCGAGGGCCCTGTTTCCCCCCATACCGGAGTCTTGGGCTGGTTCCTGTTGGGGTGGGGTGGCTTGGCTCCGCCCCGGTTTTCTAGGGCGTCTCTCGGAGTCCTGAGACCTGCTCGAGCACTAGGCCTAGTAGGTCTTGCATGCCGGGCCACAGACCTTGCCTTGACTTGAGGTTGCCCCGGCTGAGCTCTCTTCCCCAGGCCTTGGAGCTCCTTCCCAGACTCGTTCCCAGATGCGTGGCTATGGACTCTCGGCCTGTAGCCCCACCCCTCCTGTCACTTCGTGCCTAATGGCGTGACTAAAGGACCCCTGAAGTTTCCCTTAAACCCATTGCAGCACAGCTGTTTTGAGGTATCCGCTCTGGTAGTGCGGGATTGTTGAAGTAGGTCTTGTTGGCCAGGGCGGGCAGCTGGGCCCGGAAATCAGGGGGCATCCACGCTTCGCTAGATCACCTGGCCGACCATCACGGCGGCCAGGGCAGAGAACAGGGTGATGCCCAGGGCGGTGAGTGGGTTCTGTCCCTGGGCAACCGCCACCGTTGTCACGATCCCTGCCCCCAGGCTGGCCACGGCCAGCTGGGTCACCACTTCAGAACGGTTGTTGGGGGTCGGGGTCACGGTGCAGCGTGCAGCATGGGCCAGACCGTAAGGGCGTTTCCAGGTTTGGCCTGGCCTGAAGCCGGGGCTTGTTACCTGGTGTCGGAGTTCGTTACGCCCCGACATCACCGTCTCCTTCAGGGCGGGCTCGCCGGCCGGGCTCGGCCGCTACTGGCCCAGGTCTGCAGGGCTTCCAACTGCTCCCGGGCGGTGCGCGAGAGGGGCACCACTTGGCTGGCTGCGGCGATCAGGTCGGCCTCGCCAAACTCCCGTTGCTCCGCAAAGGCCAGGTGCATGGCCTCGATCACCGCCTGCTCCAGTTCGGCTCCCGAGAAGCCCACGGTGCGGTCCACCAGCACCTCCAGCGGGATGGTGTGGGCGGGTCGGCGCCGGCGCAGCTGCAGATCCAGGATGGCCCGGCGCTCGGCGGGGCTGGGCAGATCCAGCAGAAAGATCTCGTCGAAGCGGCCTTTGCGCAGCAGCTCCGCCGGCAGTTTGTCGACGCCATTGGCGGTGGCCACCACGAATACGGCGCTCGTTTTCTCCGCCATCCAGGTGAGCACCGTGCCCAGCACCCGCTGGCTGGTGCCGCCGTCACTGCGGGAATCGCCCCCCGCACCGAGCCCAAACCCCTTGTCGATCTCATCGATCCAGAGCACGCACGGGGCCATCGCTTCGGCCCGCTGGATCATGTCGCGGGTGCGGGCTTCGGACGCCCCAACCAGCCCGGAGAACAGCCGGCCCACATCGAGGCGCAGCAACGGCATGGCCCAGCTGTGGGCGATCGCCTTGGCGGTGAGCGACTTGCCCGTGCCCTGGGGGCCTACCAACAGCACGCCCCGCGGCAGCGGCAGGCCGTAGCGCATCGCCTCCTCGCTGAAGGCCACGTGGCGTTGTTCCAGCCAGTGCTTGAGCGCATCAAGACCGCCGATGTCGGCCGGAGTGGCTTCGCTCGGGCAGTACTCCAGCAGTTCGCTCTTGGCGATCGCCTGGCGCTTCTCTTCCAACACCTCCGCCAGATCCGCCTCTCCCAATTGACCGCGGCGCGCCAGGGCCCGGGCGGCCAGCTGCCGCACCCGCTGCTCGCTGAGGCCATGGCAGGCTGCGGTGAGCTGGGCGGCCACGGCCGGATCGAGGGGCTGGCCACTGGCGCGGGCGATCGTGTTCAGCAGTTGGCGGATCTCCTCGGCATCCGGCAGGGGCAGATCCAGCAGGGTGATGCTGTCTTCGAGCTCTCGGGGCACCGCCCAGTCGGGGGCGGTGATCACTAGGGTGCGGGGGGCCTGGCGCAGGCTGGAGGCGAGGTTGCGCAGCCGGCGGCAGACGCCGGCGTCGTCGCAGTAGCGGTGGAAATCGCGCAGCACCAGCAGGGCGCCCTGCTCCGGTGGAAGGGGATCGAGGCAGGCCAGCGCCGCCATCGGGTTGCGGGCCGCTTCACCGCTGCGGTTGGGGGCGCCGCTGAGGCCGTCGATGAAGTCCCAGCGCAACAGGGTGCGGCCCCCCAGCCGCTGGGCGGCCTGCTCCAGCAGGCTGTCGACCCGTTCCTCTTCGAGGCTGCGGATCCAGAGGATCGGCGTGCGGGCGCGGATCAGCAGATCGAGTTGGTCGGCCCAGCTTTCGGTCACGGCGGCAGGCCTAGGAGCGCAGGCCCTGCAGCGCCTGCCAGCGGGGATCCCCATCCGCGTTGTCGCTGGTCCAAGTGGCTGGCCCAGGGCAGTCGCTGCCGCAGTGGTTGACGATCGGCAGTTGCAGGCTGAGCTGCTCAAAGATCCAATGCTCCGGATCGAAGCTGCCCCGGGGATCGAGCTGCTCCATCAGGCCGCCGTCATCGCCCTCGCTCTCCAAGGCCACCGGATCGCTGGGGTCGGTGGCGGTGGCGGTGGCGGTGGCGGGTTCGCCGATCCAGAGCAACTCCCGGCTGGTCGCCCGCAGCGGGTGGTTGAAGTGCTGCAGGCAGCGGTCGCAGCAGAGCGTGATGATCGTGTCCGCCACGCCCTCCACCTCGAGCACGGTGCCGAGGTGTGTGGCGTGCAGCTGGCCGCGCACCGGCGTGAGGCTGGCCAGGCCAGCGATCGGCTGGTTGATCAGCCAGTGGCGGCCGGCGTCGAGGTGCTTGAGCTCCTGCAGGGGTACGGGGCGCAGCTGGTCTGCCACGGTGTTACTTCTTGCCTTTCGGTTCGAAGGGCAGGCGACCGCCACTGGCACTGACGGTGACCGTCTGTTGGGCCATTTGCTGATCAAGGATGGCCTGCAGGTTGTCGGGCAGGGCCTCGCGGCTGAGCAGGAAAGTCTGCAAGGCCTGGAAGATGTTGGCCACCACCATGTAGAGCAGCACCCCGGCCGGCAGTGGGAAGAACAGGAACATGCCGGTGATCATCACCGGAGTGATCTTGTTGGCCGTGGACTGCTGGGGGTTGGCCGGCATGCCCATGCCCGAAAGGATCTGGGAGGCAAACAGGCTGGCGCCGAAGCCCGCCACCAGGATGGCGATATCCCAGTTGACCGCGCCATCGGTCATGAAGCCCACCTGGCCCAGGGCCTTGATGAACAGGAAACCGCTGCGGGCCGCCAGGCCGGGGATCTTGGCCTCCACGGTGGCGTCGCCGGTGCTCAGTGCGGTGATGGTGCCATCGGCAGCCACGCTCACCACCCCCTCACCCTTGGTGATGCTCCAGGCGGGGGTGAAGGCATCGCCGTTATCGACGCCGCCCAACACCGCAGCGAAGCTTTCACCGTCCTTGGTGTGCAACTTCACCTGGGCCGCATCACCCACGCCGAGCTTGGTGCCGCCCTCAAGGCTGGCGATCACCGGCACATGGCTGGTTTCGGTGATGAAGATGGAATGGCTGGCGCTGTTGAACGGCTTGGGTTCCACCGCCGCGATCTGCTCGGCCGGCAGCACCTTGAGGTTGAGGGTGTAAGGCACATCCGCAAACGGTGAGCCCCGCAGGGTGGCGAACAGGGCAAACAGGATCGGCATCTGCACCAGCAGGGGCAGGCAGCCCGCCAGGGGGCTGCCGAACTCCTTCATCAACTGGCCCAGTTCTTCCTGCTGCTTCTGGGGGTTGTTGGCGTATTTGGCCTTGATCTCGGCCTGCCGCTTCTGCATGGCGGGCTGGGCAATCCGCATGCGACGGGCGTTGCGGATCGAACCAGCGCTCAGGGGAAACAGCGCCAGGCGGATCACCACCGTGAGCGCAATGATCGCCAGCCCGTAGCTGGGCACCAATCCATAGAAGAAATCGAGGATCGGGAGCAGCAGGTTGTCGGAGATGTAGCCGATCACGGCAGAGGGGCTCTGGGGGTAGGGGGAGGGAGCGTGGGCTCAGTGTGACTGATGGTCTAGGCGGCCATGCCCTTCGGTGTGGAGCTCTTGGCCTGGCGACGCTCGTCGATGTAGGTCTCGAGCTCGCGGAACCGCGGCACCGCGCGCATTTCCAGCTTGGAGCCGTCGGTGAGCACTAGCACCATGTCGCCCCAGAGGCCGAAGCCCCGCGGCACGCTGCGCACCTCGCGGATCTGGCTGTACACCACCTGGGTGCGATCGCGGCCCAGCCAGCCGCCATTCACTTCGATGCGGCGGCTGGTGATCCGGAAGCGCAGCCACAGGGCCCGCACGATCGCACCCACGGCGAAGGGGATGCCAATCAGCGTGAGCCCCAGGACCAGGTTGAACACCAGATCGCCCTTGGCCGGGCCCCCCTCGTAGAACACGGTTTCCTGGATGGTGGCGCCGGTGCCCGTGCTCATGGCGTCAGACCTGCTTGAAGGAGAACTTGCGTGCATTCTCCCAGCAGGGCCTCGGGGGTGAGATCGGCGCTGCCGGGTTTGAGGCTCAGCAGCAGCCACAGGCCGCGTTCGCTGGCAGCAGGCGGCTGGGCCAGCAGGTGGGCGTGGAGCAGGCGGCGCAGGCGATTGCGGCGCACGGCGCGCTTGTGCACCTTGCTGCTTACCACCACGCCACAACGCCAGGGGCTGGGCGGGCAGGTTTGCTGCTCGGCGGGGAGAAGCTGGGGTTGGGCTTCGAGAATCCGGAGCACCAAAAAAGGGCCGTGGAAGCGACGGCCCTTCTGATAGATCCGGTCAAACACCCGTTGCCCCTTCAGCCGGTGGCGCTGGGGCAGGGCCAAGGTGCTTAAACGGCGAGGCGGGCCCGGCCGCGGCGACGGCGGGTGCGGATCACGCGACGGCCGGTGTGGCTGCGCATGCGCACGCGGAAGCCAGACACGCGCTTGCGCTTACGGCTTGTTCCTTCCAGGGTGCGCTTGGTCATGATTAGCTGCTCGCTGCGCTCGTCGCGTCGGTAGTGGGCGTTGAAGCCAACCTATCAGGCGGGGTTGGCGGGTCAGGCGGGGCTGACTCAGTTGTTGGGGGGATCGATCTGGATCAGCCAGCTGCCCAGGTAACCGGCCATCGGCACGTCGCCGGGGGCCTGGGCCAGGGCATTGAACTGATACATGCCGATGTTGAACGGGTTGAAGATGTTCATGTACACCCCGATCGTGCCGGTGTCGGGGACGGGGGTGTCTGGAAAGATCTCGATGGCACCGCCGTTTGCGGCAACTTCAATCGTGGCCGGGATCGTTTCCTGGCACTTGGTGCGCGACATCATGCCGCCTTCGCTCATCTTGCAGAGCTTGACCCGCTTGGGATCGATTTTGGCGTCGAAGTAGCTGGGGATGGTGATGCTCAGCTTGAGGATGGCGGTCTTGCGATCCTTCGGTTTGAGGATCAGGTAATACTCCGAGCGTTTGAGGCGCTGGGTATCCGTCATGAAGTAGTAGAGCTTGCGGTAGTCCTTGGTGTTGTCCCAACGGAACTCCATCAAGCTCGGGGTGCCCTGAGCGAGCACGGCTCCGGGCTGAGTGCTGAGGGCGACGGAGCCGAAACCGGCTAGGGCGGCGCTGGTGGCCAGGGCTGCTGCTGTGGCCCGGGAGGGAAGGCCCAGCAGGTGGCGGCGGGAAGGGAATCCCATCAGGGCGGTACCGATCAAGACATCAATTCTCTTCAACCGGCAGCGACCCCGGTGGCCGTGGTGGCCGGACCCACAGGTGGCGGGATCAGCTTTCGGCCCGGTCGGGCCGCAGGCGGGCGGCCTCCCGCAGGTAGGGGTGCACGGGCGTCCGCTCCGGTTGCAGCCAGGCATGGGCCAGCAAGCGGATGCAGCGGGGCAGATCACCCGCCACCGCCATCTGCTGGCAATCGAGCAGGGCTACCTGCTCCCAGCCGGCCTGGCGGCGGGCGATGGCGGCCGGGAAGCAGGCATCGAGGTCGTGGGTCACCGAAAAGGTGACCGACACCAGCTGCTCCCCCGCCAGCCCATTGCGCGCCACCAGGGCATCCACCAGTTCGGCCACCGCCGTCTCGATCGCCTCGGTGGTGTTGGCATCGGTGGTGGTGGCCCCGCGCAGGGCCCGTAGGACAAACCCCTGATTCATGGCCGGTAGAGCCATAGGGGTTGGCCGCTCCAGGCCAGCTCTAGGCTGAGGGCAGCCAGCAGGCCCCGCAGCTGGCTCCGGCCGGGCAGCACGCCGCCAAAGCGCTTCGGAGGGCTGCCGAAGGTGATCGGGCGGGTTTTCTCCGGGTCGAGCTCCGCCAGCTCAGCTGCCAGTCGCCGTGCCGTCTCCTCGTCGCCGAGCACATCAACGAGGCCCAGCTCCTTGGCCTGGGCGCCACTGAACACCCGGCCATCGGCAAAGCCGCGCACCACCTCCTGGCTGAGCGCCCGTCCAGTGGCCACCGCTGCCACGAACTGGTCGTAGCTGGAATCAATCAGGCTTTGGAGCAGCTCCCGCTCCCCATCGGTGAGGGCCCGATCGGGGGACAA
>JBIPLV010000025.1:0-21556 GCA_044369475.1 Cyanobium sp.
GTTCGTTTCTCCCGTCAGACCGCCCCTGTGGCAGCCTGACCCTTTAAGGGAGATGGGGTGAGGTCAGCCTTATCACCCAAATGACCCATGGGGCCTGGAAGGGCCCTTTTTAGTCGCTAGGGACTGCGATCTCGGTTCCTCTTTGGTGCCCCTCTCTTGGGCTCGGTGACAACAGCGTGACAAAGGGCCGCTGCGGTGACATCCCTGCCTACTGCGTTGGGCTGCCCAGCTCTCGCAAGATCGAGAAGGCCTGCTGGGAAGACGCCGCCTTCCGGGTGCTCACCGGCAACCAGCAACCCGACCACAGCCGGATCAGCGACTTCCGTCGTCGTCACCTGGTTGCCCTGGCCGGGCTATTCGTTCAGGTGCTGCGGCTCTGCCAGAAAGCTGGGCTGGTGAGCTTGGGCCAGGTGGCGCTGGATGGAACCAAGGTCCGCGCCAATGCCAGCAAGCACAAGGCCATGAGCCACGAGCGGATGCTCAAAAGCGAGCGGCAGCTTGAGGCTGAGATGCGGGTGCTACGGCGTAGGGCCGAAATCATCGATGCCGAGGAACTGCAGCGCCGTTAGAGCAGGCTGGAGTGGATCCGCAAGGCCAAGGCTGCGCTGGAAGTGGAAGCAGCTGCCGCCAGGGCCCACCAAACTGAAGAACAGGCAGTGCTGCTGAACAGGAGGCTGAGGAGACCGAGCCGAGTGGCGACGAACAGCGCAGCAAACGCGCATCGCGCCGCAGCCGTGGTGCCCGCAAACGAGCAGATGACGCCCAGAAGCTTGCCCATGAAAGGGCCGCGGCGGCAGGCATTACGTCACCAGCCACCACCGCAGAAAGCGATCCACTGGCGATGCCATACCGCCAGCTCCTCACGGATGCAGCCGGCGTCTCGGGCCTGATCGGCCCCTTGCTGTTCACCGGTCAGGCCCGGGCACTGGAACTCGCGGTCGTGTGCGGCGAGCGCCTGCTGGCTCTGCAACACAAGAACGGCGGTTGGACTCCGGGAGCGGCCTTAGCCAGCCAGCGCAAGCCCGCATTGACCGGTTTCTCGCACGGTGCTGCTGGCATGGCGGCCGCCCTGGCCAAGCTGGCCCAGGCCAGTGGTGAGAGCCGCTTTGCCGATGCTGCCCAGCGTGCCCTGGGCTACGAACGGTCTGTGTTTGTGGCTGAGCGTGGCAACTGGCCTGATTTCAGAAGCACCACGGAACCGGACGCCTTCATGGTGAGCTGGTGACATGGAGCCCCAGGGATTTTGCTGTCGCGCCTTGTGCTTGAGGCGGCCGGCCAAGCAGATCACCACACCAATCACGAACTGGAGGTAGCGCGCAACAGCACGATCGAGGCTCTGGAGCGCTCACGCAGGGGGGATGGCTTCGCCGCCCACCTCTGCTGTGGGGTGCTGGGGTTGAGCAGCCTGCTGCGGGTTGACGCCCAGGCCACCGGTAACCACCTGGCCCCCCAGGTGCCGACAGCCGAGAGCACCGTCGTCGCGGAGTCCTCTGCCAACGGTGACTACACCTTCCTCAGTGTGGACAACGGTTCCCTCAACCTGCCTGGTCTGTTCACCGGCAAAGCCGGTGTGGCCCTGGCCCTGTTGGAAGCTGGGGAAGGAATGCGCTGGCTGCCAGCTGTGCTCAGTGCTGGTTTGCTGGGGCCGTGCTGATCGGTACATCGAGCCGCTGCTGGCAAAGCCATTGCAACCGCACCATGGCCTGAGCCGGCTCCAGCAGCGCGGGTTGCTGCTGGAGCGAGGCCTCCAATTCATGCGCTCGTGCCATCACCAGAACGATGGCTGCTCGGGTGTCAGCGTCAGACAGCTCGCCCGTGTAATTGAGCCAACGCCCGTTGGGGACCGGTTGGTCGTGTTCATCAACTCCAAGGCAACGGCCAAACAGCCGTGCATCGAAGCGGCCTAGGGCCAGGACCATGCCCATGCAGTCGGCGACCAGCTCATCG
Organism: Cyanobium sp.; assembly: GCA_044369475.1. GTDB lineage: Bacteria > Cyanobacteriota > Cyanobacteriia > PCC-6307 > Cyanobiaceae > Cyanobium_A. Next base: position 1,948 of record JBIPLV010000025.1, read on the forward strand.
AGCAGGTTGAGTCGCATCTCCTCCAACAGCCGCTTGGTGGCCAGGTGGGTGAGCTCATGTTCGAGCCTCAGCATGGTGGAGGCCTCAAGCCAGGCAGCGGCGCTGAGCCCACCGGGCACCTGGTCACGTTCCACCGAGCCATAGGGAGCCTGATGCAGCACGATCAGGCTCGCGCGGCTCTGGCGTCCGCATTGGCGGATTAAGCCCCAGTGGATCAGACCAGTGATCGCCTGGGCATGCATCCCGTCGGTCAGGCTCACCGGCTCGCAGCGGTGGGCCAGAGCCCGCACCAGCAGCTCAAAGTCGGCCCAGTTGGCAGTCTCGAGCACCGGCATGGCACCGCAGGGGTGGGGCGCGATCCGCAGCTGCAGAGCCTCGGGTTGTTGCCAATGGGGCATAGGGCCGATCTGGTGAGCCGCACCCTGCAGCTCAAGGTTGTCGGGATGGTCTCCGCGCAGCACCGCTGCCTTGTAGAGCTCGCTGCCACTGATGCCCACCACCTGGGGCATCAGCAACTGCGGCATGGCTGTCTGCAAGGCCGTCACCAGAGCCGAACCTTGCACGGAGCCCTTAAGATCGTTTTCGATTAGCTGTTGCCACCAGGCCAATTCAGGCTTTGCTGGGAGCGGTAGCAGCGGCCATGGATCGAGGGCCCTGCGAAAGCCGCTGCAGTAGGCCTCCAGAGACTCAGGACTCACCAGGGTTGAGGTAGCCGCCAATGATTTTGATCATATCGCTGTAGGTGCCGAGTTCGCTGCTGGTACCACCGGCAATCACGGCGATCTGGTCGGCGGATTGGATCGTCGACAGCCGGTGCGCTATGGCGATGCGCGTGATGTCGAGGTTGTCCAGGGTGCGTGTCACGGCCGCCTGGGTGGGAGCGTCGAGGGCGCTGGTGGCCTCATCGAGCAGCAGCATCCTGGGCCGACCCAGCAACGCCCGCGCCAGGGCCAGGCGCTGTCGCTGGCCCCCTGAGATACCCATCGCGCCTTCGCTGAGATTGTCTCGAGTTTCATCGGCATCCGCTCCACATCGGCGGCGATGGAGGCCTGTTCGAGTGCGTTCCACACTTCGTCGCGGCTGAAGGCGCGACAGGCGCCAGCCCCAGGGCCAGCCGTGCCGCCTCGATCAGCAGGGTGCCGGAGCCGCAGAGGGGATCGGCCAGGGGCACGGTGCCATCCCAACCGGTGAGGGCGACCAGGCCGGCGGCGAGGTTTTCCTTGAGCGGCGCCAGGCCCATGGCGGCCCGGTAGCCGCGGCGGTGCAGGCTGCCGCCGCTGCCATCAAGGCTGAGGCTCGCCTCGCCCCCACCCAGGTGCAGGTGCAGGGCCAGGTCGGGATCGTCGAGGTCGACGGATGAGCGGGCACCCCAGTGCTGGCGTTGCAGGTCGACCAGGGCGTTTTTGACCTGCAGGGCGCTGTAGTGGCTGTGGTTGAGGCCGGGGGCGGTGCCGGTGGCATCCACGCGGAAGGTGGTGCCGGGGGGCAGCCAGCGGCTCCAGTCGACGGCGCGCTGCACGCCGTCATAGAGCTCGTCTTTGCTGCGGCAGGGAAAGTGGGCCAGCTGGCGCAGCAGCCGGAAGGGCAGGCGGGCCTGCAGGTGCAGCCGGTAGAAGCCGGCCAGGTCGCTCTGGAAGCGCACGGCCCGGAGTAGGGGTGAAACGGCTTGGCAGCCCAAGGCCGTGAGCTCGGACGCCGCGGCGTTCTCGAGGCCCGGGGGCACCACCGCCACGCCGTTGATTGGTCCGCCTTTGATCGGTTCGGTGATGCCCACCCCTGTGTCCACCCGTGGCTGCTGCCACAATGAACGAGTCCGGTTTCGGCCGGACTAGGTGGCTCACACCAGTGTTTCGGACAGCGGTTCGATTCCGCTCAGCTCCATTCCCCCATCTCGGGGCTGCAATGGTTTCGACGGGGCATAAGGAGGGTGACTGAAGCCTGCTCGGTAAGAGCAAACACGTAACAGCGAACAACATCGTTCGTTTCTCCCGTCAGACCGCCCCTGTGGCAGCCTGACCCTTTAAGGGAGATGGGGTGAGGTCAGCCTTATCACCCAAATGACCCATGGGGCCTGGAAGGGCCCTTTTACATTGCGGGGGCTTGGTTCTTGGCTGTCCTATGCATGATCGACGCCAGCCAGGTGCTCAGCTGCTCTCAGCGCCGCCATTTCTCTTTGCTCCTGCGTCTAAATTCCTGAATGGTGAGAGATTTCCGTCACCCGGCGACCAGCCATCCAGCTAGACGTTGATGAAGTGCCTGCTGCTGGATTATCCAGGTCCGCCTGAGAATCTGCGACTCGGTAGCGCGGAGCCACCTCTTCCGGGCCCTGGTAATGTGCGGGTGACAGTACAGGCGGTGGGTCTCAATCCCGCCGATTACAAATTCCTGCTGCGGGGTGTCGGCAGCTGGTGCTATCCCCATATCCCCGGCTTGGATGTGGCTGGTGTGATCGATGCTCTCGGCCCGGACGTGAGCGGCTGGAGCATTGGCGATGCCGTGCTGTACCACGGCGATTTCGGACGTCCTGGAGGCTTCGCTGAGCAGGCGGTCACGAGCGCCATTTCCCTCGTGCGCAAGCCGGATGCGCTCTCGTTTGTGGAGGCTGCGGCGCTGCCCTGCGCAGGGTTCACCGCCTATCAGGTGCTGCACGACAAACTCAACATCCGCCCCGACCAGACGCTGCTGGTTCAGGGCGGTGCCGGTGGCGTCGGTGGCTTCGCCATTCAGCTCGCGGCGCGGATGGGGCTGCGGGTGATCACCACGGCCGCCGGGCGCAATGCCGAATGGGTGCGTGCCCTGGGAGCAGAGATCAACATCGACTACACCTGTGAATCTGTGGCGGAACGGATCGCCGCAATCACCTGCGGTGCAGGGGTGGATGCCATCGTCGACACGGTGGGGATGGTGACTGCCACAGAGGGGCTGAAGATGCTCGCCTATGGCGGTGGAATCGCCTGCGTTGCGGGTCTGCCCGATTTCTCAGAGATGAAGAGCTTTGGCAATGCCCTCTCCGTGCATGACATCGCGCTGGGCGGGGCCTATCGCGCCGTGGATGATCGTGCGGTACGACGACTCGCGGCCACCGGTGAGGCATTCATCCGCTCGGTCATCAGCCAGAACATCCAGCCGATGTTGACGGAGGTGATCGCCTTGGAGAAGATTCCCGAAGCACTTGTGCGCTTGTCGAGCCGCACGGTGCGCGGAAAGATCGTTGCTCAGCTGGGCAGCTGAGCTTCTCAACGCACGCCATTCCAATCAACTGGCCTATTCAAAAAGCGTTTCGGCTCTCCAGTTGCTGGATCCCGGCACTGACTTGGCCAGTTGCTGGAAGCCGGGCAGTCGCACGGCATCTTGATAGCTCTTCAGGCTTGACCACTCTTCTGTTAGCTCATAGTCTTCGCGGCTCTCTTTGGTTAGCTCAGCCTCGATGAAGCCCGGCTGGTCGAGGAAGAAACTGTGGATGGCCCCGATCGATTCCTCCAGGGCAGGACTTTCGTTTGGTGAAACGGTTAAATGCATCTTCAAGACCAACGCATACCCGGGTGAGGCGCCGATCGCTAATGCAAGAATTGTCGCAGTGATCAGGCTCAGTGCCTGCCCAAAGACCACGTGCAGAAATTTCATTGTTGATTTTACAGATTTCTTTGAATATTTTAGTTTGCTTTCCGGTGTTTGTCAGCTCACTGGTGGCTGCCTCTTGCAAGCAGTCTGGATGATCTGCCGATCGATCGGATCGTCCCTTGGCGCTGCTGGCCAAAGCGACTCTGATCCAGCCTGAAACCCAGGCTCCGCCGTCGGTGCAACCCATTGCACAACCGCACGTTCGACGGTTGAGCGGGTGATCCTGTTCTGCGACACCAGTGCCTTTGCCCTGCGGGGGGCGACAGCGTGCTTTTGGTCGCCGCCCACGAACTGCATGCCAGCACCAAGCAACCTGTCAGCTTCGCCAGCTACGACCGCCGCCTCAACCAGGTTGCCCAGCTGCTGCAGCTGGAGGTGTTCCCGTAACTCGTGCACCAAGGGTTACGGCGCTGGTTGCAGATGGTTTCTGCCATGAAGCCCGGTTTTGAATACCTTGATCCAGCTCCCTCGTTTTGGAGGTCATGGCCTGCTCCCATTGCGGCAGTTGGTCGGTGAAGGCGGATCGCAGCCTGGCCGGGCGGCTGGTGTGTGGACGCTGTGGGCACCCGTTGGCCAGGGCCAAGGGGCCACGCCGGCTAAGCCCCCGATCGCGGCGGCCGGGTGTGTCGTTAGGGATGGGGCTGGCGGCGCTGGTGGCGTTGGCGGCGCTGCTGGCGGCCTGGGATCAGCAGCGGGCCCGGTTCAGTGAGCCGCCCGGTGGGCTGGTGCCGCAGTCGCAGCCCAGAAGTCGAGGATTCTTGTAAGCAGTGCAGTTCGGGGCGTCACCACCTCGACCCAGCGTCATCAGGGAGCGGGCTAGGGAAAATCGGGACGCTTCCTCAATGCCGGCTGTGGTCGCTGCCGGCCTGGTAGCCGCTCCACACCTTCAGCTCGTCGATGGTTTGCACGCCCTCGAGGCGCTGCTTGCCGGCCAGCTCCCAGGTTGGGAAGGCGAGGATCTTGGCGGCCATGCAAACAGCACGGCCATCGTCGGTTTTGTCGCACTCCACATAGGGCAGGCTGTCGCCAGCTTCCTTGCCAAACAGATTCTTCTGCTGGAAGCAGGCCGGGCACCACCAAGCTCCATAGAAGAGGGCGCCCTTGGCGCGCAAGTGGGCGCTGAGTGCCTTCTGCTCTGGTGTTGATGCCGCCAGGGCCTCTCCAAGGGTGGGGGTGGTGGAGGCGGCCGGAGGATTGGCGCCACTGCCAGCACTGGCCGTGGCAGCAAACCCCAGCAGCACCGTGCTCAAGGCGATCAACAGGCCGGAGCGCAGGGAGCTGGAAGCTGCCATGAACGAAGCAGGGAAAAGTCGGAGGGTAAGGCGCTTGCGCGGCGTTTTCACCCGGATGTGAGCAAAACCACAGGCCTCTCTCAGGCCTGTTTGGCGGCCTGGTCTCCAGTTGTGTCGCCGCTCTGGCGTTCGGCCTTCCGCCCTTCCAGGAGCCTGCGGATCCCCCTCGCGGCTGAGACACTGGTTGATAGCGGTGGACATCAGGTCGATGAGCGCAAATGGCTACCGCGATTACTTCAAGGTGCTTGGGGTGGAACGCGGTGCCGATGCCGATGCGATCAAGCGCGCCTTTCGCAAGCTGGCCCGTCAGTACCACCCCGATGTGAACCCCGGTGATGCTGGGGCAGAGGCCAAGTTCAAGGAGGTGAGCGAGGCCTACGAGGTGCTCTCCGACCCCGACAAGCGCCGCCGTTATGAGCAGTTTGGCCAGTACTGGAGCCAGGCTGGTGGTGGCTCCGGCATGGGGGGAGTCGACGTCGACTTCGGCCGCTACGGCAATTTCGACGACTTCATCAACGATTTGCTCGGACGCTTCGGCGGCCCGGGCGCGGCCGGCGCGGCTCCAGGGGGCTTTGGCTTTGGCTCCGGTTTCCCCGGCGGTTTTGGTGGGCCGGGCTTTGGCGGACCCGGTTTTGGCGGACCCGCTGGGGCTGGCCGTGGCGCCCCGATCAATCTCGATGCGGAGGCCAGCATCAGCCTCTCTTTTGCCGATGCTTTCCGCGGCTCGGAGCGCACCTTGGCGGTGAATGACGAGCGCGTGCAGGTGCGCATTCCACCCGGGGTTAAGCCTGGCAGCCGGCTTCGGCTGAAGGGCAAGGGCAACCTGCAGCCCGGCACAGGACGCCGCGGCGATCTCTACCTCAATCTGCAGCTGCAGGAGCACCCCGTGTGGAAGCTCGATGGCGACCAGCTGCGAGCCGAGTTGCCCCTGAGCCTCGACGAGTTGGCCCTCGGCGGTGAGGTGCGGGTGGCTACCCCCGATGGCGAGGCCTCCGTGCAGGTGCCGCCTGGTATGACACTGGGCCGCAGTCTGCGGCTCAAGGGCAAGGGTTGGCCCCTCAAGGAGGGCCGCGGCGACCTGCTGCTCACCCCGGTGCTGAGGCTGCCCGACCAGCTCAGTGCCGAGGAGCGCCAGTTGTTGGAGCAGCTCCGGGCGGCCCGCAGCGCCGATCCTCGGGCGGGGTGGATCCAGGCGGCCCGTCTCTAGGATCCGCCCCAGCCACGCCGCCGCCATGGAGCTCACCTACCGTCCCCGACGTTTGCGCCGCACGCCGGCCCTGCGGGCGATGGTGCGGGAGCATCACCTCAGCGCGGCTGATTTCATCTATCCCCTCTTCGTGCACGAGGGTGCCACCAACGAGCCGATCGGGGCCATGCCCGGTGCGATGCGCTGGAGCCTTGAAGGGTTGGTGCAGGAGGTAGGCCGAGCCTGGGATCTCGGCATCCGCTGCGTCGTGCTGTTCCCCAAGGTGGCCGATGGCCTCAAAACCGAAGACGGCGCCGAATGCTTCAACGAGGGTGGTTTGATCCCCCGCGCCATTCGACGGCTCAAGCAGGAGCATCCCGGCATGGCGATCATGACCGACGTCGCTCTCGACCCCTACTCCTGCGACGGCCACGACGGCGTCGTTAGCGATGAGGGGGTGGTGCTCAACGATGAAACGGTGGCGATTCTCTGCAAGCAGGCCGTGGCCCAGGCCCGGGCTGGTGCGGACCTGATCGGCCCCAGCGACATGATGGATGGTCGCGTCGGTGCCATCCGCGAAGCCCTCGATGAGGAGGGGTTCGAGCACGTGGGCATCATCAGTTACACCGCCAAGTACGCCTCCGCCTACTACGGCCCCTTCCGTGAAGCCCTCGATTCGGCCCCCCGCGCTGCTGCCGGCAAGCCGATCCCCACCGACAAGAGCACCTATCAGATGGATCCGGCCAACGGCCGCGAAGCCCTCACCGAAGCCCTGCTCGATGAGCAGGAAGGGTCCGACATCCTGATGGTGAAACCTGGCCTGGCCTACCTCGACATCATCCACCGCCTGCGCGGCGAAACCGAGCTTCCGATCGCCGCTTACAACGTCAGCGGTGAATACGCCATGGTGAAGGCCGCCGCGGAGAAGGGCTGGATCGATGAGCGGGCCGTGGTGCTGGAAACCCTGCTCTGCTTCAAGCGGGCCGGTGCTGATCTGATCCTCACCTACCACGCCTGCGACGCGGCCGCCTGGCTGCGCCAGGGCTAACCGTGGTGACGCCCATGTCCCCTCCGCCTACCCCCCCCGCCCACACCCTTGGCCACGTGGCCTTGCGGGTGCATGACATGGAGCGGGCCAAGGCCTTTTATGGCGCCCTGGGCTTGCAGCTCACCTGGGATGCCCCCGACTGGGCCTATTTGGAGTGGCCCGGAGGCGGCAACGGCATTGCGCTGCTGAGCCCGGAGTACAAGGCGGCGGGGCCCCACTTCGCCTTCCATTTCCGCGATCGGGCCGAGGTGGATGCGGTCCATGCCCAGATGGTGGCTGCCGGCCAAGCCTGCGGCCCGGTGCACGACCACCGCGACGGCACGGCCAGCTTTTACCTGCAGGATCCGGAAGGTAATTGGCTGGAGATGCTCTATGAGCCCCCCGGCGGTATTCCCTCCAACCTGGCCGGGTGACGACGTTCGCCCACCCCTCAGCTCCGATTCAAAAGGACGCGCTGGAGCTGCTGGAGTGGCCGCGGCTGGCGGAGCAGCTGGCCAGCTTTGCTAGCACGGCCCCAGGCCGGCGCGCCTGCTTGGAGCTGCCCCTGCCGGCTTCGCTGGCGGCCAGCCGCAGCTTGCTGGCGGAAACCAGCGAGTTGGTTGGTCTCGATGGCCTGCTGGAGGGGGGGCTGAGTTTTCAGGGCGTCGCCGACATCGCGCCGCTGGTGGCTCTCTGTGCCAAGGGCGGCACTGCGGCCGGTGAAGACCTGCTGGCCCTGGCCGGCACCCTGGCGGCGGCCCGCCGGCTGCGGCGCCAGATCGACGATTCAGAGCTGAGGCCAGTTTGCTCGGCCCTGGTGGCTGAGTTGCGCACCCTGCCGGAGCTGGAGCAACGGCTGCATTTTTGTCTGGAGGAGGGCGGCCGGGTGGCCGATCGGGCCAGCCCGCCCCTGGAGGGTCTGCGCCGGCAATTGCTCGGGGTGCGCGCGGAACGGCGTGAGCGGCTGCAGGAGCTGCTGCGCCGTTGGGGCTCGCTGCTGCAGGACACGGTGATCGCCGAGCGCAATGGCCGGCCGGTGCTGGCGGTGAAGGCCGGCGCCGCCGCCCAGGTGCCGGGACAGGTGCACGACAGCTCGGCGTCGGGGCAGACAGTGTTCATCGAACCCCAGGCCGTGATTGCCCTGGGCAACCGCATCCGCGACCTGGAGGGGCGTGAGCGGGATCTGGAGCGAGAGGTGCTCATGGTTCTGAGCGGCCAGGTGGGGGAGGAAGCCGAGGCCCTGGCGGGGCTGCAACAGGTGCTGTTGCGTTTGGATGCGGGGCTGGCCCGGGCCCGCTACAGCCAGTGGCTGGGGGCGGTGCGGCCCGAGCTGGCAGCCGAGCCGGAGGCCCCCTTTGAACTGCGCGACCTGCGCCATCCGCTGCTGCTCTGGCAGCACAAGCGGCAGGGCGGCCATCCGGTGGTGCCGGTGAGCTTGGTGGTGGCGCCTGAGCTGCGGGTGGTGGCGATCACAGGGCCCAACACCGGCGGCAAGACCGTCACCCTCAAGAGCGTCGGGTTGGCCGCCTTGATGGCTCGGGCTGGCCTATTCTTGCCCTGCAGCGGCACGCCGAGGCTGCCCTGGTGCGCCCAGGTGCTGGCCGACATCGGTGACGAGCAATCGCTGCAGCAAAACCTCTCCACCTTCAGCGGCCACATCCGCCGCATCGCCCGCATCCTCGAAGCGCTGCCTGCAGGGGCCGGCGTGGAGGGGATCGCCTCTGGCGCAGCCCTGGTGCTGCTCGATGAGGTGGGGGCCGGTACCGATCCCCTGGAGGGCTCGGCCCTGGCCACGGCCTTGCTGAAGCATCTGGCCGATCGTGCCCGCCTGACGATCGCCACCACCCACTTCGGCGAGCTCAAGGCCCTCAAATACAACGATCCGCGTTTCGAGAACGCCTCGGTGGCCTTCGATGTGGACACCCTCTCCCCCACCTACCGGCTGCAGTGGGGCATTCCGGGCCGCAGCAACGCCTTGGCCATTGCCCGCCGGTTGGGCCTGGGGGAGCCGGTGCTGGAGCTCGCCGCCGCCCAGCTGGAGCCCCTCGGTGAGGGTGAGGTGAACCAGGTGATTGCTGGCCTCGAAGACCAGCGCCAGCGTCAGCAGGAGGCTGCCGAGGAGGCCGCCGCCCTGCTGGCTCGCACGGAGTTGCTGCATGAGGAGTTGCTGCTGCGCTGGCAGCAGCAAAACCAGCAGAGTGCCGAGCTGCAAGAGCAGCGGCGCCAGCAGTTGGAGCGCTCGATCCGCCAGGGCCAGAACGAGGTGAAAGGGATCATCCGCCGCCTGCGCCAGGGCCGCAATGCGGGACGTGCCAGCAGCGCCGAATGGGGCGAAACAGCCCGTCAGGCCGGTCAGCGCCTCAAATCCCTGGAGCAGCAGCACCGCCCCGCTCCGGAGCACCGGGAGCACCGCGGCTGGATGCCAGCCGTGGGCGATCGGGTGCGGGTGCTGTCGCTCGGCAAGGCCGCTGAGGTGCTGGCCCTGGCCGACGACGCCCACGAACTCACCGTGCGCTGTGGGGTGATGCGGCTGACGGTGGAGCTGGCCGGCATCGAAGGGCTGCATGGCGAGAAGCCCTCACCGCCCGAGGTGCGGGTGCAGGTCAAGGGGCAGCGTGGGCTGGGCGGCCGTGGCCCCGATGTGCGCACCGAGGGCAACACCGTGGATGTGCGGGGCCTGCGGGTGCACGAGGCCGAGGCGGCGGTGGAGGAGCGGCTGCGCGGCGCCAATGGGCCGGTGTGGGTGATTCACGGCATCGGCACCGGCAAGCTCAAGCGCGGCCTGCGCCAGTGGCTCACCACCGTGCCCTATGTGGAGCGGGTGAGCGATGCCGAGCAGGGCGACGGCGGCCTGGGCTGCAGCGTGATTTACGTGAAATAGGGCAGGCTCGGCTCCGCACTGGCTGGCTCGCTAGGTCGGGCGAGGGCATCACCGGCGGCGTCGAACAGGCGCCAGCCCCGGGGATCCACATCGAGGTGCACGGTGGATCCTGGCGGCAGGCTCTCCTCGGGGCCGACCCGCACCTGCACCAGGTGATCGCCCTCCGCCAGCCGGCAGGTGAGCAGCTGCTCGTTGCCGAGGGCTTCGCCATGGCTTACCTCGGCCCGCAGGTTGCGGTTGGTGGCGGGTGCCAGCCGGAAGTGCTCCGGCCGCAGCCCGCCGGTGAGCCCCTGCCCGGCCCGCGCTGCCAGGGCCTCGGCCAGGGGGCCTTCCACCGCCAGCTTGCGGCTGCCAAGTTGCAGCTGGCCGGCGCTGATCGCCTCCACCGGCAGCAGGTTCATGGGTGGGCTACCGATGAACTGGGCCACGAACAGGTTGGCGGGCCACTGGTAGAGCTCCATCGGCGTGCCCAGCTGTTGCAGGCGGCCGGCGTTGAGCACGGCGATCCGGTGTCCCATCGTCATCGCCTCCACCTGGTCGTGGGTCACGTAGAGGGTGGTGGTGCCCAGTCGCCGCTGCAGCTCCACGATCTGGGTGCGGGTGCCGGTGCGCAGCTTGGCGTCGAGGTTGCTGAGTGGCTCATCCATCAGGAACACCGCCGGCTGACGGGCGATGGCGCGGCCCAGGGCGACGCGCTGCTTCTGCCCCCCGGAAAGTTCCTTGGGCAGGCGATCGAGCAGGTGGTCGAGCTCGAGGGTCTCCGCCACCTCGTCGATGCGTTGGGCGATGCGCTCCTCCCGCCTGGAGGGCACCTGCAGGGGCCCGGGCAGCCGCTGGGTGGCCAGGTGCAGGCTGTCCTGCAGCTGCTGCATGGCGGTGCGGTTGCGGCTGCGGCGCAGGCCGAAGCCGATGTTGCCGGTCACCGTGAGATGGGGGTAGAGCGCGTAGCTCTGAAACACCATGGCCACGTCTCGCTGGGCGGGGCGCAGCTGGCTGACGGGCCGATTGCCGACGTAGATCTCGCCGTGGCTGGGCTGCTCCAGGCCCGCCAGCAGCCGCAGCAGGGTGCTCTTGCCACAGCCCGATGGCCCCACCAGCACCAGAAATTCGCCGTCCTGGATGTGCAGATCCAGTTGCCGCAGCACCTCCACCGGATCGCTTCCCCTGCGGGGTGGGTAGGTCTTGCTGATCTGCTGGAAGCGAACCTCTGCCAAAACGGCCCTTCAGACGGCGCGATCCTAGGTTTGTCCCAATGCAATTCATTGATCAGGCCCGCATCGCGGTCAAGGCCGGCCGGGGCGGCGACGGAATCGTGGCCTTCCGCCGCGAAAAATATGTGCCGGCGGGGGGGCCCTCCGGCGGAGATGGCGGCCGCGGCGGCGACGTGCTGCTGGTGGCGGATGCCAACTTCCAGACCCTGCTGGATTTCAAGTACAAGCGCCTGTTCGCGGCCATCGATGGCCGGCGGGGTGGCCCTAACCGCTGCACCGGCGCCAGCGGCGATCCGCTGGTGATCAAGGTGCCCTGCGGGACGGAGGTGCGCGATGCCCGCACAGCCATCCTGCTCGGTGACCTCACCAATCCCGGCGATACGTTGTTGGTGGCGCTGGGCGGCCGCGGCGGCCTCGGCAATGCCCACTACCTCAGCAACCGCAATCGTGCGCCCGAGAAGTTCACCGAGGGCAAGGAGGGTGAGGAGTGGATGCTGCAGCTGGAGCTCAAGCTGCTGGCGGAGGTGGGGATCATCGGCTTGCCCAACGCCGGCAAGAGCACCTTGATTTCCGTACTCTCGGCGGCCCGACCCAAGATCGCCGACTATCCCTTCACCACCCTGGTGCCCAACCTGGGGGTGGTGCGCCGGCCCAGCGGTGATGGCACCGTTTTCGCCGACATTCCTGGTTTGATCGCCGGAGCGGCCCAGGGTGCTGGCCTCGGCCACGACTTCCTGCGCCACATCGAGCGCACCCGGCTGCTGATCCATCTGATCGATGCCAGCGTCGACGACGTGCTGGCTGATGTTCAGGTGGTGGAGCGGGAGCTGACGGCCTACGGCCATGGCCTGGACCAACGGCCGCGGCTGGTGGTGCTGAACAAGATCGAGTTGCTCGACCCGGTTGCGCTGGAGGCTGTGCTCGAGGGCTTGCGCCAAAAGGTGCAGGCAAGTGGAGACCTGCCCGTGCTGGCTATTTCAGCGGCAGCTTCGAAAAATTTGCCCGAGCTCCTGGCCGCGGTGTGGCAGCAGCTCGGGATTGCCCAGTTCTGACCGACCTGAGGGCCGGGGGTCAGTCGTCGTACACGCGGCACTCAGGGGCCGAGGGGTTGAGGTCGCAGAAGACTTCCAGCGGAGTGGGGTCGTGGCTGTCTTCGGGGTGGTGTTCCTTGAACTCCTTGAGGCCCTGCAGCTCCTCCTCCAGGTGGCGAACTTTGCCCAAGTCGCCAGCGGCCCTGGCGGCTTCGATCTCGCTCTGGTCCTTTTGGATGTGCTCGTCGATGCTGTTCATTCGGATACCGGCTGCCTAAGGCCGGAGCTCACCGCGGCTCACCATACGGGCGCTGAACCACCTTTCGCCTTTCTGTTGCCTGCTGCGGATCTGCCTAGGCGTAGCTAGCAGCAGGAAAAGCGCATTGCGGGGGATCCCCATGGCACGCATCAAGCAGCGGCGCGGTCGGCACTTCATGGATGAGACCGGGCGTCTGTTCTGGATCAACGGTCCTGAGGAGCATTGCTACCTCTCTGAGCAGCGCCAATGGCGGCGGGATCTGAGCTTCGACGATGTGTTGGATTGGAAACAATGTGCGCCGAGTGGCCTGGTGAGTCAGCGCTTTCCCTCCCTGTTGGCCGCCTGTGAGGCTCATGAGCATGGTCTGATCACCTGGTATCAGGATCTCTACCTGCGACGCATGGGCGACCAGATGGCCGCCCACCGCGCGGCCGACGACTACAAGCCCACCGCCATGAAGGAGGCCGAGGCCCACGGCGCCCGGGCGCGTCGCCAGCCTTGGCTTCTCCCAGAACCGGCCGGCCCAGTCTGTGGCTTGCCGCCGCGGCAGCGCGGCGCCACTGAGGGGCCCCTTGAGATGGCCCATCCCCACCGCCGGCGCCGCTCGACTGCGGCGATGGCGACGCCCTCACCCCGTTAGCTCGCTGAGGGCCAGCCAGCGCTCTTCGCCCGCGTGGATCCGCTCGCTCAGCTGGGCCAGGTCGTGGGTGAGCGCCTCCAGAGCTGTGTAATCGCTGCCCCCGCTGGCCAGGGCCTGCTCCAGCGCGAGGCGCTGCTGCTCCCACTGCGGCAGGTGGGTCTCCAGATCGGCCAATTCGCGGGTTTCCTTGAAGCTGCGGCGCCGAGGCTGGGTGCTGGCGGCAGCGGCCGTTTTGGGGGGTGGGCTTTGAGCTTGAGGTGCGGCGGAAGCCTGGGTTGCGGCCTGGCGAGTGGCGCTGGCCTCCAGGTAGGCGCTGTAGTTCCCTTCGAAGCGCTGCAGTTCGCCGTTCTCGAAGCAGAACAGCCGGTCCACGGTGCGGTCCAGGAAGTAGCGGTCGTGTGAGACCACCACCACGCAGCCGCGGAAGTCTTCGAGGAAGTCTTCGAGCACGCTGAGGGTCTGCACGTCGAGGTCGTTGGTGGGCTCGTCGAGCAGCAGCACGTTGGGTGCCTCGATCAGCAGCCGGCAGAGGTGCAGCCGCCGCCGCTCGCCGCCGGAGAGTTTGCCGACCGGCTGGTGTTGCTGGGCTGGTGGAAACAGGAAGCGCTCCAGCAGCTGGGAGGCGCTCAGCTCTTCGCCATCCACCGACACCCGGCTGGCGGCGGCCTGCACCACCTCGAGCACCTTCTGGTCGGGTTTGAGCAGCACGTCGCTGTGCTGGTCGAAGTAGGCCAGCTTCACGGTGGAGCCCAGCTCCAGGCTGCCGCTGCTGGGTTGGCGCCGGCCGGCGATCACCTCCAGCAGGCTCGACTTGCCCACGCCGTTGGGCCCGATGATGCCGACCCGGTCCTCCGGGCTGAAGTCGTAGCTGAAGGCGCGCAGCAGGGGCCGGGCTGCGGGTCCCTCGCCTGCGCTCACCCCCAGCTCCTCGGCGGTGATCGCCCGCTTGCCGAGCCGCCGGCTGGTGGTGGCCAGACTCACCTGGCCGCGGCTCTGGCGCTGGGGAGCCTCCCGCATCGCCTCAATCCGCTGGATCCGGGCTTTTTGCTTGGTGCTGCGGGCCTTGGGGCCCTGCCGCAGCCAAGCCAGCTCTCGCCGCAGGGTGCCCTTGAACTTGGCGGCCGATGCCGCTTCGGATGCCTCTTCCTCGGCCTTGTGGGTGAGGTAGGTGGCGTAGTTGCCCGCGTAACTGCGGGCCAGGCCCCGATCCACCTCCACGATGCGGCGGGTGACCCGATCGAGCACGTAGCGGTCGTGGGTCACCAGCACCAGGGCGCCGGGGAAACGGTCGAGGTAGCTCTGCAGCCACTCCACCCCGTTGGCGTCGAGGTGGTTGGTGGGCTCATCGAGCAGCAGCACGTCTGGCTCGGCCACCAGGGCGGCGGCCAGGGCCACCCGCTTGCGGTAGCCGCCGGAGAGGTCGCCCACCTTGCGGTCGATATCGGCGATGCCGAGGCGCTCCAGCACTTCGCGGCACTGCTGCTCGAGGCCCCAGGCGTTGAGCTGGTCCATGCGGCCGTGCAGGTCGCTCAGTTGGGCCAGGGCTGTGGCGTTGTCGGGGCTGTCGGCCACGGCCTGGCTGAGGGCTGTGTGTTGCCGCAGCAGGGCCATCTTCTCGCCGCTGCCGGCAAACACCTGCTCCAGCACGGTGTGCGCGGGGTCGAGCTCCGGCTCCTGGTCGACCAGCACCACCCGGGTGCGGGCGGCGCAGCGCCGCTGGCCGCTGCCCAGGGGCTCCTGGCCAGCCAGCACCTTCAGCAGGGTGCTCTTGCCGGCGCCATTGGGGCCAATCAGCCCCAGCCTCTCCCCCTCGCCAACGTGCAGGGTGAGGCCCTCAAACAGGGTGCGGATGCCGAAATCCTTGCCGGCCTCCACCAGGCTGATCAGGCTCAAGGCGCCACTCCGGTGGCGTGGTCAGCCCCGCCAGCAGCCTGGGCCTTGAGGTAGGCGAACACACTCTTATCGCCCACGTCGGCCGCTGCGGGCATCGGGAATTTGCGCAGGCAGAGCACCAGCAGCAAGCCGCTTTCCAGACCGAGCAGGGCCGTGCTGATCGGAGGCTGGAGCAGGCCGCTGAGGTGGCCGAGCAGGGCCAGCGGCAGCAGCAGCGTCACACCGATCGCCTCAGGCCGTCGGAAGCAGAAGAATTCCTTGAAGCCCACCCCCGCCAGGGCGGCGAAGAAGGGGCCGACCGCCAGCACCCACAGGCGTTGGTTGGCTAGGGCGGGCAGCATGCCGCTTGGGCCGCTGCGGGCCGCCAGGGCCAGCCCTCCGATGCAGCCCAGCAGCCAGAACAGCTGCAGGGCCCGGTGCAGCGGCACTAGGTAGATGTGAATCCAGCGCAGGGCCAGGCCCAGCCCTGCTGCCATCAGCAGCATCCAGGGCCACAGCTGGTCGGGTCCGAGCTGCCGCCACTGCAGCAGCAACCCCGCCTGGCCCACGGCCACGGCGGTGAGGGCCAGGCGATAGCCGAGCACCTCGCGCCGGTCGGTGGCATCGATGGTGTAGGGCCCATACACCCCTTCAAACGCCGGATCGCTCATGGTGGTGCCCTGGATCACGGATCAACTGGATCGGGCCAGGCCCCTGGAACGGGGCGGCCTGTCACCAGTGTGGCGAGTGGTGGCCCGGCGGGAATGATTCCCGAGGGATGCAGTGGAAACAGGGCTCCGAAATAGTCGCGGCGCCAGGCCTCCGGCCAGCAGGTGCTGGCCACGCCGGGCAGCCCGTGGAAGCGCCGTCGCCAGTCCCACAGGCGCGGCAGCTGCCAGAGGGGCAGGCGGCCGCAGCCAAACAGGGGCGCATACACCAACTCCAGGCGGATCAATGTGGGGAACAGCACCACGTCGGCAAGGCTCAGTTCGGCTCCACTCAGCCAGGGCGTCTGCTCGAGGGCCCGATCGGCGTCGCTCAGCGCCGCAAACAGCGCTTCTTCGGCCCGGTTGTAGGCGGCCTGACTGCGGGCAAAGCCGCAGCGGTACACCCCATCGTTGACAGCGCTCTGCAGCCGTTCGCGCCAGTGCGTGGTCGTGGCTTGCAGGGCGGTGGGCTCCAGATTGGGCCCGTGGGGTGAGGGCCAGCGGTTGAGCAGCTCGATCAGCCGCGCGCTTTCCCCCACCAAGATGCGCCGCTGCCGGCGGGAATAGAGCGCCGGCACCGTGGCCCGCTGCCCGGGATCGGCCCCGGAGTGCTGGTAGAGCTCAATCAGGGTGGTGCAGCCCTCAAAGGGTTCGGCAAAGCGCCAGCGCCCTTCGGCCGGGTCGGGGTCGACCACCACCAGGGTGATGCTGGCTGCCAGCTGGCGCAGGCTCCACACCAGCCAGGCCCGGTGGGCCCAGGGGCAGCTGCGGCCCACAATCAGCACGTGGCCATCGGCCGCTGCGGCATCGCTGGGCAGCGGCGGCAGGGCGATGAAGGCTCCTGCGGGCCGGCGGTAATTGCCGTCGGCATCGGCGGGCCCTAGACCGCTCATCAGTTGACGCCATTGCCAGTGCCAGAGCGCCCGGGCCGTGCGCACCAGGGGGGCAGGAGGGGCCATGGTTGCGGGAGCGGCAAGGGTCTGAATCTGCGTCAGGCTGGCCCCGAAATCCAGCGCCTGGCACCAGCCATCTCTCGATGAGCCCGATTTCAGCGCCGGCCAAGGTCTTGGTGGTAGCCGGCACCCATGGCAATGAGCGCAATGCCCCCTGGCTGTTGGAGCACTGGCGCCGCCACCCTGAAGCCCTGCAGCGTCACGGCCTCGACCTGGAGCTGGTGATCGGCAACCCCGCCGCCCATGCCCGCAATCGTCGCTACCTCGAGCGCGACCTCAACCGCTGTTTTGCCGCGGACCTGTTGGCGGATGTCTCCCAAGATGGGGCGGATCTGCAGCGCGCGCGGGAGCTGGTGGCCAGCCACGGCCCCGAGGCCGCGGCCTCCTGTCTGGTGGCACTGGATCTGCACAGCACGACCAGTGCCATGGGAAACGCGCTGGTGATCTACGGCCGGCGCCCGGCCGATCTGGCCCTAGCGGCCGGCATTCAGGGGCTGCTGGGCTTGCCGATCTACCTGCATGAGGCCGATGCTGCCCAAACAGGCTTTTTGGTGGAGCGCTGGCCCTGCGGTTTGGTGATCGAAGTGGGGCCCGTGCCCCAGGGGGTGATTCAGGCCCAGATCTGCCGCCAAACCCAGCTGGGTGTGGAGGCGGCGCTGGCGGTGTTGGCCGCGGCGCAGCAGGGCGCTCTGCGGCTGCCCGCGGAGCTGGTGGTGCACCTCCATCTGGGCAGTCTGGATTTGCCCCGCCACCCCGATGGCACGCCCAAGGCTTGCCTGCATCCGGCGTTGCAGCACCGCGACTGGCAACCGCTGCATTCGGGTGATCCTGTGTTTGCCGATCCGGCTGGGAGGACCCTCAGCTTTGAGCCGCCCCCTGGCCTGGAGGGCCAGCCGGTTTGGCCCGTGTTCGTCAATGAAGCGGCCTACGGCGAGAAGGGCATTGCCCTGAGCCTCACCCGTCGGGAATGTTGGCCGGTCTCAGCCACGTGGTCTGCAGCCCTTTCAGCTGTGGCGTCCAAGCTGGCTCAGCGCGGTACGCCGTTGTAATCAACGCCCAGCACGGTGCGGCCATCCGTGGAAATACGGATCTCGGTTTCCACGCTGGCGGCCAGGTCCAGTTGCTGCCACCCAGGAGCGCCACCCAGGAAGCGGAAGAGATAGCCGTCGTTGGTGTTGCTGATCAGGCACTGGTTGCCGGCGCTGGCGGTTTCGTACATGCATTGGGCTGGCCGGTACACACTCAGGCCCCCGTTGCTTTGGATGGCTGTGTTGCGCGCCAGGTTGAGGGCCCGTACAGCGCTAAAGGGCACGGGGGAATCCGCCTGGGCCTGCGCCGGCTGGGGCGCTAGCAGGGGCAGGGCGCTTGTGATCAGGCCGGCGCTGGCCAGGCCGCCGGCCAACAGGGCTCGGCTGAGCAACATCGCTGCGGCAGCGAGAGGGGAGCGCATGATTTCAGGGATTTTGTGGGGTCTAGCTCAACCTGGGGCCCCACTCCTGTCAAGCGGGATCAACCGCACACCAGGGTCGACTGTTCTTTGGTGCAGGGCAAATCGCTCTTGGTGCCATCGGCCCAGTAGATGCGGAGCCTGTCGTCTTCAGTGCCGCTGCGGTACGTGAGCGACTTGATGGCCCCAGCTGGGGGTTTGCCGGCTGGATCCGCCCCGTTGCCTGGGGACACGGCGTTGAGTTTCTGCTCCAGTTGCTGGATCTTGAGTTCGAGTTGTTCCTGGCGCTGAAGCACCTGCTGCACGTCGGCAGACGGTTGGCGTTGGCAGCCCCCGATCAGGAGTGCGGTGCTGGCCATCGCCACCAAGGCGGCACGGATCGGCGCCGCGATGGGCAGGGCTTGAAGCGTGGAGGGCAGTGCCATGCCGAAGAAGGGCCTGTGCAGGCAAACTCCTAGCAGTGGCAGCAGCGGCTGGCTATGGATTGCCGCCCTAGCTCGCCCGGATCGCTACTCATCAGCTGCGCTAATCAGAGACATCAGCAGCCCTGCGGCATCCAGGCCGCGGCTCTCTCACCGTTGACGCAATCTTCCGTTACAGTTGCGAGCGACGGGATTCCGTCTGGCTGTGTTCGCTTCTGCTGTTTCGGCAGACCGGATTCCCGCCTTCCATACCCGTTCCTCTGGAACACCCTTCTCTCGTTCTCATGACAACCACTCTCCAGCAGCGCCAAGGCGCTTCTGCGTGGAACCAGTTCTGCGAGTGGGTCACCTCCACCAACAACCGCCTCTATGTGGGCTGGTTCGGTGTGCTGATGATCCCCTGCCTCCTGGCTGCCACCATCTGCTTCATCGTTGCGTTCATCGCAGCCCCCCCCGTCGACATCGACGGCATCCGTGAGCCCGTCGCCGGCTCCCTGATGTATGGCAACAACATCATCTCCGGTGCTGTTGTGCCTTCCAGCAACGCCATCGGCCTGCACTTCTATCCCATCTGGGAAGCCGCCAGCCTCGATGAGTGGCTGTACAACGGCGGTCCTTTCCAGCTGGTGGTCTTCCACTTCCTGATCGGCATCTACGCCTACATGGGTCGCGAGTGGGAACTGTCCTACCGCCTCGGCATGCGCCCCTGGATCTGCGTTGCTTACAGCGCTCCTGTGGCTGCTGCTTCCGCTGTGTTCCTGGTGTATCCCTTCGGTCAAGGCTCCTTCTCGGACGCCATGCCCCTTGGCATCTCCGGCACCTTCAACTACATGCTGGTGTTCCAGGCTGAGCACAACATCCTGATGCACCCCTTCCACATGCTGGGTGTGGCTGGCGTCTTCGGCGGCAGCCTGTTCTCCGCCATGCACGGCTCCCTGGTGACCTCCTCGCTGGTTCGTGAGACCACCGAGAGCGAGAGCCAGAACTACGGCTACAAGTTCGGCCAAGAGGAAGAGACCTACAACATCGTGGCTGCCCACGGTTACTTCGGTCGCCTGAT
>JBIPLV010000109.1:0-6662 GCA_044369475.1 Cyanobium sp.
CGATTGGAACAAGCAGTTCGAGCTCTCCCTCGATCCCGAGAGGGCCAAGGAGTACCACGACGAAACCCTGCCGGCCGACATCTACAAGCAGGCCGAGTTCTGCTCGATGTGCGGGCCCAAGCACTGCCCGATGCAGACCAAGATCACTGATGAGGATCTAGTGGGCTTGGAGAAGGTGCTCCAGGAGCAGAAAGCGTTGGAGGTTTGAATGAAGGCGGTGATTCTCGCCGGTGGCCTCGGCACCCGGATCAGCGAAGAAACCAGCATCAAACCCAAGCCGATGGTGGAAATCGGTGGGCGGCCTATTCTCTGGCACATTCTGAAGATCTTCAGTGCGCATGGGATCAATGAGTTTGTGATCTGTTGCGGTTATAAGGGCTATGTGATCAAGGAATATTTCGCCAATTACTTCCTGCACATGAGCGATGTGACTTTCCACATGCGCATGAATTCTATGGAGGTGCACCACAAGAAGGCAGAGCCCTGGGAGGTCACTCTGGTGGATACGGGTGAAACGAGTATGACCGGGGGGCGTCTCAAGCGGGTGCGGGATTACGTGCGCGATGAGGCCTTCTGTTTCACCTATGGCGATGGCGTGGCTGATGTGGATATCACGGCACTGATCGCCCACCACAAGGCCCATGGCCGCCTGGGCACGGTCACGGCGGTGCAACCCCCTGGCCGCTACGGGGCGTTGCAGTTCGGCGACAACGCCTCGGTCTCAGGCTTTCAGGAAAAGCCCCAGGGGGATGGCGGCTGGATCAACGGCGGCTTCTTCGTGTTGGAGCCCGAGGTGATCGATCGCATCGAGGGCGATGCCACGATCTGGGAGCAGGTTCCGCTGCGTAGCCTGGCGGCGGACGGCCAGCTCACGGCCTATCACCACACCGGCTTCTGGCAGCCGATGGATACGCTGCGCGATCGACTGCATCTTGAAGAGCTCTGGGCCCAGGTCAGGGCTCCCTGGAAGGTGTGGTGATGCCGGATCGCTCCTTCTGGAATGGCCGGCGGGTGCTGCTCACCGGCCATACCGGCTTCAAGGGCAGCTGGCTGCTGCTGTGGCTGCAGCAGCTCGGCGCCCAGGTGTGGAGCTATGCCCTCGAGCCCGATCCTGAGCCCAACCTGTTCCGTCAACTAGCTCAGGCCTGCCCGCCTGGGGATGGCTGGCAGCACCAGATCGGCGATCTGGCCAATCGCGAAGTGCTCGCAGAGCTGATTCAGAGGGTCAAGCCGCAGGTGGTTCTGCACCTGGCAGCCCAGCCCCTGGTGCGGCGCAGCTATGAGGATCCCCTCGGCACCTGGAGCACCAATGTGATGGGCAGCCTCCATCTGCTGGAGGCCCTCAAGCCCCTGAAGCATCTCTGCGCCGTGGTGATGGTCACTACGGATAAGGTCTATGAGAACAGAGAGTGGACCTACGGCTACCGCGAGCCTGATCGCCTCGGGGGCCACGATCCCTACAGTGCTAGTAAAGTAGGCGCAGAGGTCGCCATTGCCAGCTGGCGATCTAGTTTCTGCGGCCAGGGTTCCCATCAAACGCCCCATCTGCGCATCGCTACCGCCCGGGCTGGCAATGTGATCGGTGGTGGTGACTGGGCCGCCAATAGGATTGTGCCCGATGCAATCCGTGCCCTGGCGAAAGGCGAGCCGATCCCTGTGCGCAATCCCAGGGCCACCCGCCCCTGGCAGCACGTTATCGAACCGCTGGCGGGCTACCTGCGGCTGGCGGAAGCGTTGGGGCAGGATTCCATGCCCCCCTGTGAGGCGTTTAATTTCGGCCCCAGCCTGGCCAGCAATCGCTCCGTGGTTGAACTGGTAGAAACGATTCTGGAGCATTGGCCCGGGGCCTGGCTGGATCAGAGTGATTCCACTGCCCCTCACGAGGCCAACCTGCTGCATCTGCAGATCGATAAGGCCTATCACCGGCTGGGCTGGCAACCCCGCTGGGATTACTCCACCACCCTGGCCCGCACCGTGGGCTGGTATCGATCCGTGCATGAGGGGGCCAGCCCTCTGGGCTGCTGCCTGGCGGATCTGAACGCTTACACCTCACCCCTCTCCCCCATTTTTTGACCGATCCCCAGGCTCTGAAGCAGGAGATCCTGCGCCTCACCCGCGAGTACTCTCGCCAGGTGCATGGGGCCTTCCGGCCGGCGGCGGATCCGCAGCGCCAGCCCTGGCAGGAGGGCACCACCATCCCCTACGCGGGACGGGTGTTCACGGAAGACGAGGTGGAGGCGGCGGTGAGCAGCACCCTCGATTTCTGGCTGACCCTGGGCACTGAAGGCGAGGCGTTTCAGAAAGAGCTGACGGCGTTCTTGGGGGTGCGCCATTCGCTGCTGGTGAACTCGGGCTCCAGCGCCAATCTGGTGGCGATCTCCTCACTCACTTCCGCCAAGCTGCCAGAGGCTCGCCGGATCAAGCCGGGCGATGAGGTGATCACGGTGGCGGCGGGGTTCCCCACCACGGTGGCGCCGATCGTGCAGGTGGGTGCGGTACCGGTGTTCATCGATGCCGATCCGATCACGGGCAATGCCCGCTGCGATCAGCTGGAGGCGGCATACAGCCCAGGTAAAACCAAGGCTGTGATGATGGCCCACGCCCTGGGCAATCCCTTTGATCTGGCGGCCACCCTGGCCTTCTGCCGCAAATACGACCTCTGGCTGGTGGAGGACAACTGCGATGCCCTGGGCTGCAGCTACTCGATGCCTCGGCAGTTGGCCGAGAGCCTGGGCTTCAGCGAGAACAGCCCGGGTCTGGATGAGGGCCCTGACCGAGTGATCCGCTGGACGGGTACCTGGGGTGACATCAGCACCCAGAGTTTCTATCCGCCCCATCACCTCACTATGGGAGAAGGCGGTGCAGTGAATATCGTGCGTGATAACCAGCTCAGGGTAATCGCTGAGAGCTTCCGAGACTGGGGGCGCGATTGCTGGTGTCCCAGCGGTATCGACAACACCTGCAACAAGCGCTTCGGCTGGCAGCTGGGAGAGCTGCCACAGGGGTACGACCACAAGTACACCTACAGCCACCTGGGCTTCAATCTCAAGCCGCTCGACCCGCAGGCAGCGATCGGGAGGGTTCAGTTACGGCGACTGCCAGAGTTTATCGAGGCTCGCAAACAGAACTGGGAGATACTGCGCCGGGGCCTGGTTGCCCATGAGGATTTTCTGGAGTTCGCCCTGCCCACCCACGCCACTGCCTGGGATGCGAAGCATGGGTTCCGTTGGGATGCCAGCGGTTGCCGCACGGATTGCTCCTGGTTTGGCTTCAAGATTGCGGTGAAGGCTGGAGCACCCTTTAGCCGTACGGAGCTGGCTCAGGAGCTGGATCGCAACCGGATCGGCAACCGCATGCTGTTTGGCGGGAATCTGTTGCGTCAGCCGGTTTTTGTGCAGTTGCGTCAGAACAAACCGGAGGCCGTGCGGGTGTCGGGGCAGATGATGGGTTCAGATGAGATCATGATGAGCACTCTGTTTTTGGGGACTTTCCCCGGGCTGACAAGGCCAATGTTGGATGAAGAAATACGAATAATTTCCAGATATGCATCTCTTTTCGCTTCTAGCAAATGACAGATGCATCCATTGAGGCTTCAAAGAAACTCCGAGAGTTGTCCCTTCGGCTAGTGCATAAAGCGAACGCATCTCACATTGGGAGTGCGCTCTCCATAGCAGATCTTCTTGCTGTATTAGTTACATCGCCAGAAATCTGCAATCTTCCTGCACCCCAAGACCCAACTAGAGATCGCCTGCTCCTTAGTAAGGGCCATGCCTGCGTTGCTCTGTACAGCGCACTTTGTATAAAAGGATTTTTCACCGAATCCGAGCTTATGACTTATGGAGATGATTTTTCACCTTTTATGAATCATGCATCTCATAATGTTCCAGGGATTGAAATCTCAACGGGAGCTTTAGGCCACGCATTGTCGATAGGCTGCGGGAAGGCTCTCGCTGCGTTTGCTAAAAAAGAAGATTGGCACACCTTCGTTATTTTGAGTGATGGTGAAATGCAAGAGGGTAGCAATTGGGAGTCTCTGATGTTTGCCTCTCACCACAACCTCTGCAACTTGACCGTTATTATAGATTTTAATAACCTACAGAGTCTCGCCTCCGTCGATAAGACTTTATCAATAGCACCACTTGATCAGAAACTATCATCATTTGGGTGGACTGTAATTCATGTGGACGGTCATTCGCATGAAAAGCTTTATAAGGTACTAGCTCAAGCCAAAGTGGAAAGTAGCCCTGCTGCGATAATCATGCATACCACAAAAGGGAAGGGTGTTTCTTTTATGGAAAACTCAGTTGACTGGCATTATAAATCTCCAAGTAGCGCTCAGCTTGATAAAGCAATTGCAGAAGTTTACGGACAATGAGAAACGCATTGGTTCAATGGCTTATTGATAAAGCTCAAGCCGACGAGCGGATCCATTTGCTAACCGCGGATCTTGGCTATTCGGTTTTGGAGCCATTTCAACAATGCTTCGAGAAACGATTCATTAATGTTGGAGTGGCTGAACAGAATATGGCAGGCATTGCCTCTGGATTGGCAACCGAGGGTCTGCGTCCTTATACATACTCAATTGGCATCTTTCCAACCTTCAGATGTGCCGAGCAAATCCGAAATGATATCGATTATCACGAGCTACCAGTTGTAACATGCACTGTTGG
The DNA here is from genome assembly GCA_044369475.1 of Cyanobium sp. GTDB lineage: Bacteria > Cyanobacteriota > Cyanobacteriia > PCC-6307 > Cyanobiaceae > Cyanobium_A. Next base: position 4,671 of record JBIPLV010000109.1, read on the forward strand.
CTCTGGTGTTGCATATGGAAATCTTGGCTACAGTCACCATGCGATCCAAGATCTCTCCTTAATGAGGTCCTTGCCTAATATGGTTATAGCAACCCCTGCGGATCCGTCGCAAGTAATTAAGATATTAGACTGGCATTATCAAAATCCATGTCCAATGTATTTAAGGTTGCATAAGGCTGGCGAACCCAGTCTCTGCTTCTCACACCAATCATTGCCACTGCAGTTGGGCGACTTAATTCAGATACACCCCGATTCGGCGATTCTCGATCGTGTCTATACTGATAATGTGTGTATTTTAGCAGTTGGATTTATCGCAGATCAAGTAGCCACGCTAGTGTCATCAATTGCCCCAAGTGTGCCGTTGTACGCTGTACCGCTTTGGGGGCATCCATCGTTGAAAAAGTTTGTCAAAAATGTTGAGCGATTTAAAACAGTTATTACAGTGGAAGATCATGTATTAGAAGGCGGATTCGGATCTTTCGTCATGGAAGCGATCTCTACTTCTGGCAAGGATATTAGAGTAGTACCCATTTCTTTCGGATCTGACATAGTGGGCAAAGTTGCTCAAGAGAGAACATTATTGACTTCATTATTATACAGGCTCGAGAAAGAGCTAATTAAGCTAGCCTCCTATTCATAAGTTTATTCTCCGCAAATAGACTCTTAAGTCCCCTGTGAATTTCAATTGGTTGACTGACAATAAAATTATTATAACTGGAGCGACTGGGTGGGTAGGCCGCTCATTCCTTGATACCCTTCAGCGAATCATTCCATCTTCTTCTTTTAATTCACAAGTTTTGGCAATAGGTTCGAAGCAAGGAATGCTGCATTCAACTGCATACCCCCAAGAGCTGGAGATCGAAATTCCGGTCTTTTCCTTAGAACAACTTCCTGATCTTGTTGCGCATAAGCCGATCTGTTTGGTTCACTCTGCGTTTTTAACAAAAGATAGGCTTTCAGAATATGGATATCGAGAGTTTGTGCGTATCAATCAATCTATTACCAATATTGTTTGCGACGCGATTTCGCGAGCTTCCTCTGCTCGCGTAGTCGAAATCTCATCTGGAGCAGCACTTGTCTCGCTTGATAGGAAAGAAGATTCGCTTGAGTCTGCGAAGACGGATCCCTACGGATTTTTAAAACTCCAAGAAGAGTCTCGTGTTTCAGTACTGGCTGAGACACAAGTGTTCAGGATATTTGCATTGTCTGGGCGTTTTATCCGCAATCCAAACGCGTTTGCGCTTGGAGATTTTCTTCTCAATGCTCTCATGGGGAATGTTATTACAATTCAGGCAAAATCACCGGTCGTTCGGGGCTATGTCAATGCCTCTGATGTAGCAAAATGCGCTTTAAGTTGGCTTTTTTCCGGAGATGCCGCGTTCCCCCCTTGTGCTGCTATAAATGAGATTGTCAGCCTACATTCACTGGCTCGGCGCATATCTTGCATGTACAATCTTCCGCCCGCCAAGATTCCTGATTTGGATGGTCTCCCATCTTCATATTCCCATAGTCCCCTTGGCTTCATGGCGATGTGTCTAAACTATGCTTTCCTGCCCATTCCGCTTCATGAGCAGATTCTTGATACCGCTGTTGGTATTAGAAGGTTTATATGAGATGTCTTCTCATGATCAAATGTTGGATGATTGTAAGGTTTGAACGAGGCGCTCAAGCCGGCGGCTCACAGATGATCTAATCTGCTGTATGCCTGTTAGGCTTCAGAAAGCCTACAGCATATGCTATCAATTTTTCCTTCTTTAACAGAAGATATCTCTTTGCCAAGGCAAGTCTTACTCTTACTGGCAACCATTTGTGGTTTTTGCGTGAATATAAGGCATCGCCCCATCCATGTCGACACCAAACTGTCGCCACTCGTCTAAAGCCATGACAAGCCAGAAATTCATCAATTTCTACATAGGATGCGCATTCCCGATATAGTTCTTGCTTGTTGACTTCTGTATATATATAATCAATATATCTTAGCTGCTCGGCACA
>JBIPLV010000302.1:0-21493 GCA_044369475.1 Cyanobium sp.
GGAGATCGACACCACCCAGCGCAACCATTTTCGACCGCCCCGCGCCGCCGTTTTCAACCGCCGTCAACACGGGCTCATTGGCCAAAATATGGCCAACCGTCGTGGTCTTCCCTGACCACCTCTCGAAAAATCCTTCAAATCAAGTACCCCCGGCAGGGATCGAACAATCGAAGCATAGCCGGGGAAAAACGCGGCAGAGAACGCAAGGCGACGTCAAATCCGACGTCGGTCTCGCAAAACGGCCCAAATCGACCGCTCCGATCGATTCTGGCGCCCTTGCGGACCTCGCCGCCCGCCTCGCATCCCTGCCCCCCGATGTCCTCGCCGCCCTCAGTGCCCTGTTCAGCGGCCAGCAGAGTCGTAAATGATCGGCGCCCCATGCTCCGCGCCACCCAATGCCCCGCCGCCCTCGCTCCCGCTGGCTCGTCTACCTGCTGCGGTGTCGTGACGGCTCGCTCTACACGGGCATCACGAACGATCTCGACCGGCGGCTCAAGGCCCACGCCACTGGAAAAGCGTCTCGGTACACCCGCAGCCGCCTCCCCGTGACGCTCGCCTACGCAGAGAGTCAGAGGTCCAAATCCGCGGCACTGAAACGCGAAGCGGCCATCAAGCGGCTGCGTCGGGCCCAGAAGGAGCGGCTGGTGGCACTGGGCTGAACCGGTGGCGATATTGACGTGAATTCCCGCCCGCTCCCTTCCCCCATCCGCCATGCCCGCCACCATCTCCATTTTGATCGCCGACTCGCAGGAACTCATCAGGCTGGGCGTGCGGGCGATGCTGACTGGCACGAGCATCAAAATCGTCGGCGAGTCTCCAGATGCCAAATCGACGCTCACGCTCGCCAAGAAGCACAAGCCCGCCGTGGTGCTCTTGGACGTGGCGATTCCGGGTGGCGATGCGTTCGAGTTGGCGGGCAAGATCCTGAAGACCCTGCCGGCTACGTCGCTCGTGCTCATGACAGCCATCGATAACCCGACCTACATGGCCCGGGCTCGTGCTGTCGGGGCCGCACATTGCCTGCTCAAGGACTTCAGCCAGAAGGAACTCGTCGCGGCCATCGAGAATGCTGCCGCGGGAAAGCCAGCCTCGGGGTCAGGAAAATTCGGCCTCGTCACCGCTTCGTTGGCCGCACGTGAGAAAGGGCCTGCACTCGATGCCGGTCTGACGCCCCGAGAATCACAGGTACTCGCCCACGTCGCCTACGGGCTCTCGAACGATGAGATCAGCCATACACTCGGCATCGGCGTCGAGACCGTGAAAGAGCACGTCCAGAACATTCTTCGGAAGCTGGCCGTGAACGATCGGACCCAGGCGGCGGTGTGGGCGGTGCGGTCGGGGGTGGTCTGAGTAAAATGCCCCAACTCTGACCGGATTGCGTCTCTGCTGGAGGCTATTCGATGCGACACGGCACTCTTGAGGCGACGGCACTGGTGCTCGCCGTCTTCATGGGCCTACCGATCATCGCGGCTGAACCCACGCCACCCCGCTCGACCCTGACCCAGCCCCGCACCGGCACGACGAACAAGTTTGGCTCTGGCACCATCACCAACCGGTCTGACGGCACACGCAGCCAGACCCGCCCCTTCGGTTCCGGCTCGATCACGGCGGAGCGGACGAAGGACGGCCGTAATGTCACGGGCCAGACTCAAAAGTTTGGCTCCGGCACGATCACGCGATGGTCAGACGGCACCACGACGCAGACCCGGCCCTTCGGCTCGGGCGTCATGACCACCGAACGAGGTCGCGATGGCAAGACCGTCACCGGGCAGACTCAGAAGTTCGGCTCCGGCACGATCACGACTAGGTCCGACGGCTCCACCAGCAGAAGCCAGCCATTCGGCAGCGGGACTCTCCAGAGGGATCAGCCCGGCAGGACAAGCCGCTGAAGAACTGCGGCGAGCATTCGGATGTGAAAAAGCCGAGCCCGCAGGCAGGGATTTTATCTCCACCTGCGGGCTCGTTTTCTTTAGCTATTGGGCGTTGCGGAGCCCAGGCCGAAAGAGCCTGGTCGTTCGCTTGACGGCTGATCCCCTGCTCAGCCCTCGAACCGCTTGAGGGCCTGCAGGGCCGCGATCGCCTTGTCGGTGCTGCCGATCGTGCCAGCGGCTTTCTTGGCCGCGATCAGATCATCAACGGAAACGACGCTCGTCTTCTTCGGCCCGGGCTTCACGGCGACAGCTTTGCCCTTGGCTGCTGCAGCCGCCTTCTTCCGCTTCCGAAGTGGCCGGAAGCCCATCTTCTTGAGGATGTTACTGACCTGGGGGGCGGCGACGGTGATTCCCTGCTTCTTGAGCTCGACGACGATCACGCTGGGCCGGGGCTTTTCACCCTTGGCCTTAATGCTGGTGGCGATCTTACGGATCTCGGCGGACTTGTTGACGTCTGCGGGCTTCTTCGTGACAGGGGCGGCCATGAATGTAAAAATCCGGGGTTATTGAAAACACGACCAGTCGCGATGCTGGTCTAACTTAGTGAGAGGGTAGTCACATTAATTGCTAATTCAATAAGCGACTTATCCCCATCAACCCGACCACGAAATAGGCAAGCTCGTCTACGTCCAGCTCTGCCAGGGGGGCCAGGCCATGAAATGGTCAACGCCTGCCTGCCGAACAGGACTGCGATCTGCTCTGCACTGCGTGGCTTCTTCATCAGAGAACCCTTTCAAGCCCTACAAGGGGCACGAGGATTCTCTCACAAGACCTGGGTCATGATTTCGGGAGGGTGTCAGGCCGGTTCGACCCCCTGCCCCGCCACCTCAACGCCGGTTCGCCCCCGGTAGCCTCGTCCGCCCCCGTGCACTCCAACATCGCGATCAAGGCCCGCCTCCCCCGCTAACGCTCCAGAACGCCACTGTTTGCTCATTGTCATCGATTACCACCTGCTCGATCGCGATTGTTTCCGCTTTTGTCCTCCTGCTTGCGCTTCTTCTCGACCCGGAGAAATGTATCTTGTGGTTCCGGTTGGGCTGGCGGGCCTTCCGGGTCCCACCCTCCGAGAACCCTCGTAAGGTCCTCGGCTACATTAGCCCGTGAGAGGAACAGGATCGCAAAGGCTGTGTCGACGCTGTCTTGTTCGCCCCAGCCGCCGTCCTGTCGCTGCTGTCGCAGCAGACGCTGCACCCCCCAGCCATACCAGTCCACGTCGTGAATGTTCACAAGCCCATAGATCACCCCGACGCGTTCAAGCGACCAGTAAAAGTAGAGACCAGCAGAAGGCTTGCTTTGTGCCTCGACCCGGTCATGCCTCATTTGGGCTGCGAGATACCGGAGAGCAGCCGCGACGACCGGGTCATTCCTGTCAGGGGCAAGGTCGCGTCGGGGGCCTTTTTGCGGGCCTGCCGCCTTCCGCTCCGCTCCCGGTACCGTCTGGCTGCGCACGATCGACATTCCGTGCTCCGCCGCCATCGCTACTAATCCTGCGCATGTCATTGTCGGAGTGCTGCGGTCACCCCGCGTGTAACCCCAGCCGCCGTCCATCTTGTTGTGGATCGAGCGGAAGTAGCGATCAGCCTTGAGCACGGTTTCGTCCATCGCTGCCCCGTGCCGACGGCAGATCCAGCAGGCTAGGACCGCAAACTGGGCGTTGGAGTTGTCTCCATTCCCTCTAGACGCTTCCAAGGAGTACGTCCAGCATCCGTCGCTAGCCTGTCCGTCTGCGAGCCGTGCGCCGAGTTTTCGCACAATCTCGAAGTCACCATCCTCTCCAATCTGATCGAGGAACATCACTGCCAACGACACGTCGTACGTCTGCCAGCTTAATGGAGCAAGTTGCCGCACGGCTCGAGCGGCGGCGGCCACGCCAGGCGAGTCCTTGCGTTGCCCGGCTGCCAGTAAAGCGAGTCCGGCAAGTGCAGTCTCGCCGAGTCTATGCCCGCGGCCCTCCCAGCAACCGTCCTGTCGCTGCTGTCGTTGAATATACAGCGAACCTCGATCGATTGCCGCCTTCACCGCTGGGTCTTCCGCATTAGCCGCGGATGGAGTCACGAGGAGGCAACACATCGTGAACACGACAACAATGTCTTGGTGGCCCCAAGGACGCATAGAACACTTTGACATTACTGTGCTTCTCCGCGGCCACCCGAATCAACGACTGATTCCCCGGGCCGTAGTGGAATAGGTCGGTATTCGTAACCGTGCCGCACGATTTCGGCCTTGATCACTTGGAAGACATCAAACGAATCCTCGAACACCACCATGCTGATAACAAACCGATCGGGAGGAAACGGCTGCAAAAGCTGACCAAGCTCGGCAGAGATTGTCGAAGCGTTCACGGGCAGTCCGGCGGCGGGCTTTGGCCGGGCCACCTGCTGTGCACCGCCACCTGCCGGAAGTGGCACGATCACGAACTGGTCGGTGTTTGGCCCCAATCGCTTGCCGTTTCTCCATAAGTGCATCAAAAAGATTCGGTCGAACCGCACATAAATCGCCACCTCGGTTTTCGATGACGGCCGCAGGCTGGGGAGACCAACCGTCTGCTCAATCTCCGTAGCCCCGGGCGGACGATCGAGCTGCAAGGCTGTCTCCGCGAGCCTGGCTGCCTCCTCGCGTGCCGCCGCGAGCCGGTTTTCCGCATCGGCCAACTGCTGTGTCACTGATTCCCGCTCCTCCTCGAGGGTTTCAAACTGCTGCACGGCCGCGGCGGCTTCGCGTTGTGATTCAAGCGTGTTGCGAACGGCGTCAGCGCGTGCGGCGACAGCCGCCTCGATCTCGGCAGCAGCCGCTGAGAGTTTGCCCAGCAGGGAATCGTCAGCCTGCGAGTCGCCAGGCTGCGGAGCCGAGGCCACTCGCTGGCGGAGGCTTGCTGCACTCTGTTGCAAGTCTGCCACTCGCGATTCGAGTTCGGCCTGTTCGATCGCCGACATTGGCTCTGCCCGCGAGACAGTGGCAAGAGAACTTTGTGAACTTGACTTTAGGAGCAGGGACAAAAGGATGGCTATGAAGAGAATGCCGCCGAAGGTGTTCGTAATTGTGTCGAGCAGCAGTTCCAGGCTGCCGTCATCGGATCCTGTGCGGCGGGCGCTCATGGCTTCTCGCCCTCTGCACCGGCGGCCTTAGCTTCCGCTATGCCGTCGCGAACGACCTGGTCTTCACCGATGAAATCGATACCAAAAGGGATCCCTTGGTCACTCAGCCGCTCCCGGATGTCATCGACTCCACCCACTCCAGATGGCCGTACGAGGATCAGTGCATGGTCGCTTTTGGGATCGAGTTCCGCCAGCCAGCCGGACACTGGAGACCCTGGCCCGACGGCGCCCCCCAAGGACCGCTTCTGGTTTGTGCCAAGCTGGACGACAGTCACACCGTCACTCGACACTTCGACGATCCAGGCCTGGGTGCCGGAGTTCTCGGGGGCGTTAAATACGAGTTCCGCCCCAGGCGAAGGCTTTTCGACGAGTTCCTGCCGCTTTTGGGTCAGGCGCTCCGCTTCCTTCTCGTTATCGAGTGAGAGTTTCGTTGCTTCCGCATCCACTTGGGCGGCCACTTCCTTCATGCGATCAACGTCTTCTTTGGTTTCCCGAACCTCTTCAAGCCGGGCAATCGCAGCGGCCGCCATTGCTCTGCCTTGCCCCTCGACCGCGCGTGCCGCCTCCGCATCGGCGGCCGCCTGCTTAGCCTGATCTTCGACAATTCGAATGTCCCGCTCGAGTTCGCTCCGGGTGCGTCGCACGAGCGGCCGAGGCTCGTCGGACGGTACGGCAGCAGCCAGCTGGCCTACGAGCACTTCGAGCGCTGCAGCGGCTGCCTGAAGTGATGCCCGAGAGGCCGCCGGGCTTGCGGCGGCCGCCTGCTGCCGGCGGGTCACGAGTTCTAGGGCGAGGATCAGCACCAGCAAGATCAGGATCGCCGTCACCGACGTGATGATGTCCTGGAACGAGAACAGGGAAAAGGCGGCAGCGGAACCGCGGCGACGGCTCATGTGCGAGCCTCCAAGTCAGTGCTTTTCTGCGATCCGCAGCCGACCAACAACATTGCGGATGCCGAACTCCATGGTAGCGTCGAGGAACTCCTCTTCTTCTTTCTTGAGCACCGTCATCACCATCTGTACACAAAGGGCGGCAACTAGCGCTACGAGCGTCGTGTCGAAGGCCGTGGCTAGCCCACCCGTCACACCTTTCAGCGCGGAGGTGATCTGACTAATATCGTCGGCATTGCCTAACACCCCGCTGAACTCGCCAATCGCGGCAGACAGACCAAGTACGGTGCCAATGAAGCCCAGCACGGGTATCGCCCATACGAAGCCCTGCACCAACGCGTAGCTCGTCTCCATCGCGGACTCGTCCTGGCTGGCCTGCGATCGCAAGATATCGTCAACATCTCCGACATGTCCAAGATTCCGAAGGTTCGCTAGCGCGACGACGATCCGATTGAAGAGAACGAAATTGCGAGGATCATCCACACAGTCGTGGATGTGGTCGAGGACCCGTCCCACAGTAGCGGTCGAGAGCGTGAAGCCCGGCTCGTTGGGTATTACCCGCACATCCAAAGACCTCCACTGCAGCCGCAGCTTTAGCCACTTGATCGCCAGAATGGCCAGCGACCAGAAGAACAGAAACACAACCGCATACTGAGTGGGGCCCCGGTCGACAAAGACAGCAGTGAACGTGGAATCCCGCAGCGTTGACACCTGAAGCAAACCAAAAAATGCTGCCGTGAGAATCCCGCCCAGCAGCCCCGTCAGCAGATTATTGACCCGCGTGTGCCGCCCTCCTGGAAAGAGCAGCCGCTGCTCGATGTCAAGGCGGGACCAGTCGAGAATTGGAACTGGCGGCTTTACCAGCTCTGAGGGCGCTCCATTCATTTTCCGGTCATCTTTCCTTCTACCTGCTGAAGGGTGAGCCTGCCCTTTTCGAAAAGACCCAGCGTGTCCATGAGGAGTTTGAGCTGGTCTGCATCGGCATTAACGGCAGGCAAAACCTCCTGAAGTGTCAACCCCTTGTCTTCGGCTGCCCGCTGGACCTCTAACACAGACTTCCTAAGAATTGGCAGCCCCTCTTCGAAGGCCTGCCGAAACTCTGATGTCGAGGCAGTTGCGGTGAGGTGACCATCGTGTCTGACAGCCAGGTCCCGCAGGTGGGATGCCACAGCTTTCAGATAGAAGACCTCCCGGAGTTCGAACTGTTCAGCAGATTCGTCCTGTTCCGCCCGCAGGTTACGGAAAGCCGTAAGCGCTTCAGCAAGGTCCTTTCGTTTGAGTTCAATGTCCGCGGCCCAACTGTCAATCTGCACCCGCCTCAGGGCCGCCATCCGGTGAGGAAGCGTCGCCGATGCGACGACGGCCATAGCCGTCATCACCAGAGCGATGACACCGAGCACTGTGCCGGCCGTGGCCATTCCGTTCTTGGACTTCGTTAGTCCCATCAGGCTGAGCACAAGCCCCAGCACGGCAAGGACACCGAGCGGGATCACGATGTTGAAAATCCAAAAAAACGATTGAGCAACTAGCACCCACACCAGACAAGGGATCGCTAGGAGAACGGCTGCCACCAAGGAACAGATAAATCCGCTGATCGCAAATACATTCGAAGGCTGATGCTCACGCGGCCTCGAAGGTCGTCGGGTGGCCCGGCTAGTTTTTCGCCTACCGGGTGATCGCCGCGCTATGACAATTGGCGGATTATGCGGACCCTCATCCTGCCGGGAATTGATACCCTCAGTCTCATCCTCTGGCGGAGAAGGCGGGGTGGGCGGAGCAGGGGGTGGAGGTGGAGTTGGAGGTGGCTCATCGTACTGGAAGAGTTCGGGAAACGCTTCCGCCGGCCTCCAGGTGGCTCCGCCGTCGCTGGAGACCTGGTGAGCCCTGCCGAGCTCCGCCTGCTGAACCAACTCCCGCATTCGCTCGAGCCGATAAGGCCCGAGCGGCATCATGCCCCTCTTGTAGTGGTACGAAGCGGCCATCATTGCCCCCGACTCGCAGCGGCTTGCCGCTTGGTTTCGCCCGCTCCCGGTGATTCAATTGCCATTGAGTACAGGGGCGTTCCGGCCGGAGCTGAGACCGGCGCGGGTCGAAACATCCCATTAGCGTCGACTGTTCCGGCTACGACGGCGTCGGCCCCCCCTGGAAACCACCAAACCTGACAAGCCGGCGGTACAGCCCCTCGCCACACTGCGACCAAGTCGCCGGCCTCGTTGCGGCCCAACCGGCCAACAAGGGTGGCCGACCCCAATGGCGGCGATGCCAGAAGTTTGCGCTCTGTCGCAATGTCACTCGCAACAGACTCCAGCCCTTTCTTAATCTGTCGCAGCAACTCGCCGGCTTTTTTTGTGATCACAAGGTATCTCGCGTCGCGTTGCCGAGTCGGTGGAACGTATGACCAGATGTCGTCGATAGTGACGCCTGGAATGCCACCTTCCCCATCGTCCAACTGTATCTTCAGTGGCCGACCTCCGAGTCGGAACGGACGCGAATATTCCCCAGCTAACAGTAACAACTTACGGGACGTGACGAGTCTCAGCACGGGGTCAACAGCCTCGGCACCGGCAACGGTGGACAAGAGATCGACAAACAGCTGGTCGACGGCGAGTCCCCCACTAACTTTGGCCCTATGAATGATAGCTCTGAGAGCATCTGCTAGCCCCGACTGTGGCGACGGCTTGACGCTGGCTACCACTTCGCGTTCGTCCTTGGTGGGCCAGCCAGCTTCCAGATCCTTTCGGCCGGAAACATACGTGAACTTCTGCGCTCCCTCCTCAGGGTTTTGCAGGCAGTAGTATACGGCACCGTCGTTGGTCGTCACAACAAACCGTAACTCCCCGAGCCAAGGGCCGGAAAACCATTCCTCAAGGTCGACTCGGAGTTTCTCCAAATCTCGCTCGGCAAGTTGTTTCACTGCAGGCATGACATCTTGCTGGATACGCTTGGCCATCCCAAGGTCCCTCGCCGCATCTGGGAGCGCTTCGAACTTGGCGATGGTTTCGCTCGCCTGTTCTGGGGTAGCCTGATCCAGTTCCTTAAACCACGCCCCCAACTCCCGCCAGGCGTCAACGGCCAGCCACTTTGTCTTGCCCTCAGCCGCCCGAGCGTAGTCGGGAGCTTCACGAATCTCATTGAACTCTTTTGCAAGCAATTCGAGTTGCCCGGCGTATCGGTTCCAGTCACCGAGTCTTCTATCAAGTTCCGCCTCCGCCTCGCGAAACTTTCTGCGACGGGCATGCATTCCTTCTGTCGTCTCGACCTTGCGGAACAACGGGCCGTCTGGTGACAAAAGCGCGATGATAGTTTCTGATGCAATGCGCGCCCCAGCATGGCTCGCGGCGGCTCCTTCGACAGCCGGTGCGGCGGCCTGGGCACGGAGATTGACGATCGCGGGCTTCAAAGCTTCCAAAATCCTGATGGCCGCACTCGAGTCTTCCACAACGAGGCTTCTTGCCTTATCAAGGTCTGTATCGAAAGCTGTGACTCGATCCCGACAGAACCCATCTGCCTGATCGACGAATCTTCTTGCAAGCCGATCGACAGCCGCTCGGAGGCGGGCTGCATCTGCTTGCTCCTGGTCGGTCATCGCCAAACTGTCCTGCTCAATCTCTGCGATGCTGTGACTTGCATCAGCAAAGGCCGACGGCCATCGGGCCAGTGGGTCGGGACGCTCGGCAGTTTCCGCTGCGTGGAGGGCACTGCGGCCCTTCTCCAAGGCCACCGCTAATCGGTTACGACGGCCGGCCTGAATGTCGAGCTCGCCTCGCACAATGGTGAGCAGGCTGGCGACCTCAGTGTTGCTAGCGACTCTCGCAGGCCATGATGCCTTGAAGTCCGGTAGCTCATTCAAAAGCCCAGCACCGATCTTCTCCTGCGCAATCTGCAGATCACGCTTCGCCACCTTCACGCTGCTCTGGTACCTCGCCTGATCGTCGAAATACCAGACCCCCACACCGAGGACGACTGCCGCCGAGACCACGCTGACATACATGATCATCCGGCGAAATCGGAGGTCCTGCTCTAACTGGGCTCGCTGTCGACTGATCCGCTCGTGGGCCCGCTCGATGGCATCAACGTCGGCTTGGCCTTCGAGCTTCTCGGCCAGATCCTCCATCTCATTGCCAAGCCGCTCAAGCGACCTTACCCATTCCTGTCGTATTCGGAGGCCGCCTGGCCGCCCGTCAAGCGAGCTCCAGAGCTCCTCGAAAACCGTTGCCATCCGGGCATGCGCATCGACCCATCCGACCGCCGGCAGGGCGGCCATGAGTCGCAGGTCATCCACAGCAAAGGCGCCCTTCTGATCGCCTAATTCAGTCCAGCGAGCCCGAAGCGTACGAGCCGCGTCAAGATCCCGGGCGTCGTAGGCCGCCACCAACGAATCCGCCAAAGCGTCGATCTCTCGCTCAATTCGACCCCCGTGGAGTCTCTCAAGTGCTGACTTGGCGGTTGCCACAATCCGGCGTGGTACGGGCTCAATCCACTCGTGCTCCATTTCCGCAACTAAGACGTGAAGCTGGTGGTCGCTTTCCGCCGCTACGGCGGCAGCGACCTCCCGCTCAAGTGCCGGGATCCGGTGCTTTTGATGCTCACGGAGCGCCTCGAACCAAATCTCGTTCTCGGGATCAGCCCTCCGTAGTTTTCGGAGCGCCTCAATCCGCTCTGGCAGCGGAAAGTTCGCCAAGTTCATTCGCCTCCACGCGTCGAGTCGAGGCTTCAGGCGAGCGAGATCGTCCTGGGCCTTTATCAGAATCGCTACCAGATCCATCCGCGGCATAGGCGGCGTCGGAATACCGAGCTCGGCGAGCTTCGCTGACCAGACCTTCCAGCGGCTGTGCCCGGAAAGATCGAGTAGCGTAGCTGCCTGCACGAGATCAGGAGGCTCACTCGCGTAGCTCACCGCCTCGTCTCGGAGGCCACGCCGAATTAACTCGGCACACTTGGTGAGTCGTTCGTCCGCAACAGGTACGACGTCGTTCCGAATCGCTAGCAGTGCCCGCACTGCGTCCGGCGCTGCGAGCGATACGCCCTCAGACAGGGCTTCGAGCGCCTCGCAAAGCTGCTTCATTAGCAGTCGGATACTGTTCACATCTCTGACTGCCGTCTCGCTGTGTTCAGACATTAAAGTCCTATACCGGGGGATTGCTAAGCTAGTTAATGCTAGGTGAACCGCTAGACCCCGTGGCTGGCAGCGAATCCGCCGAGCCGTCTGGCGTCAAGCCATCACTGGACCCCAGGCCCTGAGCGACACCGGGGACTGGGTGTGAGCCTTCGCCGACGACGAGGGGCACCTCGTATATCTTGCCACTCTCGTCATAGGCAAGACTAGTGATTGCTTTTATGCGCGCCTGGTACTTAGCGGCCAACGCGCCTTGGAACTTCTCAGCGTCCTTGCGGTACTGTTTTTCGAATTTAGCCCAGAACCAGTCGCTCCATTTGTCAATTCGCTGCGTAAACACCTCTTTCCACTCTTGATCATCGTTTGCAGCCCTGCAGTTTTCCTGAAACTCACCAAACGTTTTCACGCCCTGCACGGCCTCTTCCTGCAAAAAGCTCTCGAAGGAGCCAAGAATTGTTTCAGGGCCCCCCATCGGTTGGCTCAATTTGAGTGGTTTCTTAAACCACTCAAGGATCTCGTTCTCCCTAACGCTACGTGAAAAGTTCTTGCCCTCCTTCGCAAGCTGCCTGAAAGAAATTCTGTAGTTTTTCAGCGTTGCAGCCGGCTTGTCGATGTAATTCTGCTTAATTTTTTCTTTGGGATACCTCGTAGCCAATTGGCCTCCAGCTACCGTGCGGACGGTCATCGTTGCTTGAGGCAAGGAAAGTTTTATATCCGCTGACATCGTAAGATTGCCCTCTGCGAACTCAATAAGAACGAGCGGTATATCCCATTTGCCAATACCAGGATCGAGGTCCTTCCGCACATCCTTTGGCAACTCGAGACTTTCCGTCTTGCCGTTCGGGAAGTCAGCCTCAAGCCGCAAACTGTTGGTAGGGAGTTCGAGCGTCCCCTGGCCGACTGTCCGGGCAATACCCGCCGGCGGCACAACCTTTAATTCTTGGTGCTGCTCAGCGAAGAGATCGATTTCCAGTGGCGGAACTTTGGTCGGCTTCACGAGACGGATTTCCTCCCTTATAGCCGGAGCCTGAGGCGTGGATGGATCCTTCGCCTCTACAAGGATCACCGACCGTCGAAGCATCGCAAAGGGAGACGTGTTTAGTTTCGTCGACCGCGGCACTTCCAGAAAAAGTCTGCCGTCACGGGAGATTAGGTATGCAAGTGGAAGGGGCTTGGGAGCCTCCCTATTTGCGGCTATTCCAACCCCTGTCGGTAGGTAGGAAATCTGCCACCTCGCTTCGCTTACTCCGTCAACTTTCAAGATGTCCGCCTTGAAGTCTTGTCCTTCGATGGTGTCGCGAGGCACAGCCAGTCGGAACGTCGGCTCAACGAGATCAGTGAATTGAAATGGGCCGAGATCTAACTTGTTTACATCTGCATTCTGTGTAGGGCGACCTCCTCCAAGATCAGCGCTGCTAGAACTAGGAGCGGTAGGTAAGCTCAGCGTCTGGCCGATTGACCGGAAGTTCTCGAAGGCCCGAAGCTTTCGCTGCTGGCGGGCCTCAGCATCTCTAGCCATTGCCTTGTCGTCCAGCTCTTTCCGCTCCTTCGCAGCTAGGGCTTCGACCTGCTTCTCCGCTCGTGCTAGTCTCGCGACAGCGTCCTTCAGATCGGCTTCAGCCTTCTCGGCAGCCTTGAGCTCGAGCCCTGTTGTGGTTTCCAACAACCTGGCTACCCGATCGCACACCTGTATTGCGTTCTCGCCAGCCAGCCGTGGGTCTTCTCCATCGCCAGTCGTGGGCATGATTTTCAAGGGAGCTTTGTCGTCGTCTCCACTGCGCAAGATGTCTATTCTTTTGATCAACGCTCCTGCTTCATCTCGATATTGGCGATACGTCTTGGCGTCCACTCCTTTAGCAAGACGGGCGAGGGTCTCCTTTAGCTGTGTCGCGGCCTGGTACTCCGGTGTCTGCTTAGAATCAATCGGCAGTCGCATGGCCGGCCTTACGTCCACGTTGGACGATGACCCGCCTGAGAGCGTCTTCGGGAGCTGGTTCGGGCCGAGAAATCGCTCTTGGAGTTGTTGCCGAAGCGGGATCGCAGCGAGGGTTCCCAATAGTAGTAGGCCAAGAGCAGCGATCGCGATCGTTTGCCAATTGAGTCGCCGGGGCTCGTTCTCCTCGACCTTGTGGCGTTGCTTACGCGGTCCACGATCTCCAGTGTGTGTCAGTGCGGTACTGGCAGATCTATCCGTGTCTCCCGGCGGCCGCCCCGGTGTGGTGAGTGGCCGTCGTGAAGTATCCTTGTCGGATTCATCTGGACGTTGTTCCGGTTCAGCCGCAGCAGTGGGCTTTTGCCACGGCAGCAAGACGGCCTCACCGCGTGCGAATTGGGCGTACGGATCAGCAGACGCCCGCGGATCCGTGCTCAGATCGATAATGGATGCCCTGCCGTCACGAAGATCCTTGGACTCCGCTAGATCCGCACGGACAGCCTTCCAGATGCCGTCAAAGTCCTCGATTGCGCAGGTGTTGAACGTTACCGCCCAACGCTTCGACGGTTCGACGAGCCTTAGGGCGTCGGCGAAGAGAGCGAGGACGTCGTCGCCGGGCCGCGTTACGATCACGACCTTACGATTGGCCATTGCGGCGGCCGCAAGATCACCCGCGAGGCCCGGGTCAAGCCCGGCAGCGGTCCAAGCGGATACGTCGCCTGACATCGCCGGCCGATCCGCCACCACGAGTATCTTCGGTGCAGCGGCAGGCTCGGGTGGGCGGTCCCATTTGTCGAGAAAACAGCCCCTTGCGAGGGCCGCCGCGGCAGGTCCCCCAGGTTTCCCCCTCGCTTCGGTAGAGTCGATAGCGAGCATATGGGCAAGAAAGTTGGACCGACCGGTATGGTCGCTGCCCGCGTCACGAATGCAGCCGAGCACGTGCCAGCGGCCGCCCGCGAGCTCTTCAATGCGGTGCACGTAGATGACGGGGTTCCTGCTATCGCCGTGGGGATAGCGATGCGAGTAGCCACTGCGGGCCTTGAGCCTGTCGAAGACTCGCGGCGGAATGCCCGCCGATTTGAGCACGGTCTGATAGCCGCTCACGCCGTCAAGGCCGCGGGGCACGCTTGTGGCGACGATCTGGTGGGCCACGAATCCCTCCCTGTACGTTGCTCAGTTGGCGGTCGGTTTGGACTTTTCGGTAGGTACAAGCCCGGCTACGTGCCTGGCGAGCAGCCAAAGCAGCGGCACCTCGATCCAGTACGGGCTGACCGAGCCAGCCCTGAACTTGTAGCTGGGCCTGCCGTCCTGTTCACCGGCCCGCACCGGAGCGCAACCCGTCGCGGACGCCGGCACGAAGTACACATTGCGGCTCGCCCGCTGGGCTGCGGAGACGACGTCAGGAGCGTGCTGCATCAGTAATCCCCGGAGTCGCTGCGAAACATCCTCAATCGCTGCAGTACGCAGGCCGCTTAGCCCACCCGATCTCGACGCGGCGATAAAGGGAGGCAGCTCCCCTTCGAGCATGTGCTTCCAGGCATCGTGCTTTGTGACGAGCACCACGAGTGGTGTTCCGAGCGGCTCAGCGATCGGCCGGCCGAGAAACTTTTTCACATTCTGGTCCGCAGTAGCCAGGATCGTCGCCTGGGGATCGAGAATGTGATCAGTGCTCACCTTGATGTTGGCCTCAATTTGAGGGTCGGTCGAGCGTCCGTGGCAGGCTCTCAGAAAAGCCGGTTCTTGCGTTGGATCGAAGACGAACATGAGTCCCGACGACCGCGCCAAGTGCTGCGTAACAGGATTATTGGGTTTGTCCTGCCGGCCCGCCTCGAAATCCTCCCCCGCATTGTCGTAAAGGCAGAGCGTGCGGGCGTATTGAGAGGATTTGCTACCATTGGGATGGTTGGTCAGCGGCGCGATCTGGAAGAACATTGGCCGAGGATAGCGACGGATCTCATCGCCGAACTTCACGTCCTGGTACCACAGCCTGCCGCCGAAGTCCGCAGACATGGTCTTTGGTATATCAACCAGAGCCTCAGGATCGGGGTGGTTGAAGAGGGCATTCTCATAGCCTTGGACGAGCCGATTCGACGGGGGATGAGGCTCGGTGAAACCAAGCCCAAACTTCTGCGGCAAGAGGCGTTTGCATTGCCGCATCATTGCAGCGAGTGCGTAGGACTTTCCGGATCGCGGACGGCCGAAGATCGAAAGAAATATCGTTGTCCGCTGCTCAAGCAGTACCCGAGGGATAAGCAAATGACAGTTCGGGCAGGCCAAATCCCGGCAGTCCATACCCATCTCGTCGACTGCAGCCCCATCAGGCCGAAACCGCGTCGCTACGAACCTTCGTCTTTCCTCAGGATCCTCGAGCCGCGGGTCGCCAGCGAGATCCTGGGAGCTAGCAATGAAGAGTACATCTTCCGGCGGGAACGCCGCCCAGCAATTGGGACAACACACCTCAGACACAAGCTTGATCGCCGTATTTTCCTTGACCATAGCATCCTAAGTCTCAATACATCCTCAGTCGTTTGGTCCACGAAAATTAACTTGCTACTCAAAGCGGGTCGGCACCGCCGTAGGTCTCTCTGACCGCCGACCCGCGGACGTAAGGACCGCATCCAATTGCTGGCACAGATTCCTGCATTCCGCATCGTTCTCGGCGTGCGGCAGCACGTTGTCGTAAGCCTCGATCGCGGCTTCGGCGGCAGCGGAAGCGTTGCCGGCCCGCAGATGCCGTTGGGCCCGCAGTAGAAGCTTTTTAGCTGAATCGGCGGCCTCGGCTGCTGTCGGCGAGGGCTTGATCGGTTTACGTCCCGGCAGGGCAGGCTGGGGCTGGTCGGGGGGGCCATCTTGTTGGGTATCGCTCGCGCCGCCGGGGCCGTTATCGCCGCCCCCTCGGGCTTGGCCAGCGCTGCTGGCTGTTGGCGAGTCAACGCTCGACTCTCCAACTATTCCGCCGCTGCCGCCTGTCGCTTCGCTGCGCTCAGGCCCCGCATTGCCGCCGCCTTCCGCTTTAGCCTGCCTGTCAGCATTCTCGCCGCTGGCCATTCCCTCGAGACGCTCCGGCGGCAACGGTCGACGGATTATCTTCGGCTTTGGCTGCCCCCAGTTTACCTCATCGGATGTTTTTAACGGCCGGGAGCAACCTGCATCGGTGCACAAGATCAGTAACACAACGGCAACCGGAAAAAGCCAAGGATGATTAATGTCCGGTACTAAGATTCCCATGCCTAGCGGCAGGTAGTTCAATGTCATCACTCCACCTCCGCTCCCTCAGAGTGACTAATCTGCAGCCGCTTAGCGAGCGACACTAGCAACGCTCGTGAGCCATCGCACGATGCCCGAAACCGCCCCAGGAAGTCCAAGATTTCATCATGGGGCACCCGGCGGCGAATCTCGTCTGCCTGGTCTTCGATGTCGCCGAGAAGCTTCCGCAGCCCGCGACGGACGCTTAGATCACAGTTTGGGTCATTCTGCAGGTCCTCAACCTCGCCTCCCACGGTACCGGAGAAATTCGCGAACTTGTCGGCAAACACCTTGGCCGTCGAGGTCTTGCACTCGTTGAACGCCGCGTACATTCTAGCATCGCCCGCGTCGGAGTTTGCCATGGCAGCCGCAATGGATCGCTCAAACGCGAAACCTGTGACTCGCAAAATGTCTGCCATTTGGCGTAGGCAATATCTCTGCCGGTGCAATGACAGGACGGCTGCACGCGACTGCTGAGACGCCTGCGACGCCTTTGCCAACTCACGGACCAGTGCTGCGTGGGGAATAGCGAGCGACTGAGCCTCGGTTTTGGTGAATTTGGCAACTATCACGCCTATCACCTCGCCAGTTTGGGCATCCACCAACGGCCCACCGGAGTTGCCGCCATTGACGGCCATACTCAGAGCCCAACGTTTCCCATCGCCATCGAGTGCTAGCTCTGGGCCGAGGCGACCATCGGTGGTGAGGTTCTCCAATGTGGGCCCGTTGTCGCCGCTACCCGGACTGCCAACAGCAACGACCCGCTGCCCGTTGAAATGTCGGTACTCGGGCTTAATGGTCAGAGGCTGTACGTCACCTTCGATCGCAAGGAACGCCAAATCATCCACGACGCTTACGTGAATCAGCTCCGCGCGGAGAGATAGCCCCGCGAGTACATCATGATCGGGAAATGCTATGCGCACGTCACGAATGACCATATCCTCGATGACATGATCATTCGTGACAAGGATGCCTGGCGCTGCTACGAATCCTGACCCCTGGTCCCCAGACTCGGTGCTGACGACAGCCACCGATCGAAGCACGGCTTGGATCGGGTCGTCGGCGTGGCGTCCCGCCGGCGCGCCATGTTGCCTGGTCTGCTCTTCATTCGGGGCTCGAGACGAGCGATCTGCGGACGACCCCAGCCCACCCCTCGCAGCAGTGGCGTCAGTAGGCGGCAGTGCTCGCCCAACGGCCGGCCGATCGGGAGTCGGGGGCTTAGCTCGTTCGTTCACTCCAGCTCGCCCAAACGGGTTGAGCGGATCGACGATGCTCGGCACAAATACGGCTTCATGGTCGGGCTCAGAGCGAGTCACAAGCGCGAACGTGATTGACAAAACTGCAATAGCTGCCACCAAGACGCCTGACCCTCCAGCGACTGCCAACAACCACCACGGCAGTCGCTTTTCAGCCGAATCGGGCCGTGGGGGCGCAGGTGGAGGACAAGGACTGAGGATGTTCGGCGTCGTCTCCGGCGGTGCCTCGCGTACCGGTGCAATCAACGGAACAACCACACGCCTTGGGACGGGAACAGTAGTGCCCGATCGGTGGCTTTTATCGTCCACGATGGCCAGGGTGGAATCCGCCGCGACTTGCAGCCGCCTGCCGCACGTCGGGCAGGGAAGCCGCTTGCGGACTTGGCCGTCGGGGACGAGCAAAGGCTTGTCGCACGCGGGGCACGCTAACCGACGCATTTTTCGGTACCGGCGGACCCCCAGCACGGAAGCAAAGTATCCGGACGGGCAAACACCTACTGCGAGGGGATTTCTAGTGTCGTCGATCGTGAGCGGTTTTTCAAGCAGGGGGGCGGTTGGAGCGGAAACTGGGCGTGCGTGCACTCGTGCGGAGACGTTGACGTTGGCCACCGCCCGGCGTCGTGCTCGCGTTATGTCCAAGAAAACTGCGCCCGCAAATCCTCGCCACCGGACATTCAGCGTCGAATGAACGAGGTCGTCCAGGCCCTCTTGGGACCAGATGGGTCCTCCCCAGGCGCGATCGACCCCAGTGACGCGATTGGCCCTTCCAAGGCGTTCGCTGTAGAGCTCACGAAGCACCAGCGCGCGGCTAATGAAGCGGTGTCCGCTTCCCAAGCACCTCCGGAGCAAGCTTGGCTCGACCAGGCACGTGCAGCAGGCATCGCCGTGACGAGGCGGGCCCAGTACGGCGGGATGAAGTGCGAGCAAGCCAAGAGGCTAAGCACTTGGGGGATGAGAACCGGCGGCTCAAGCAGTTGGTTGCTGACCAGGCTCTGGACATCCAGATGCTCAAGCACCTCTCGGAGGGAAACTGGTAAGCCCTTCCCGGAGGCAAGCGGCGGTCGTCGAGCTTCGCACGAAGGTCGGCGTCTCCGAGCGAAGGGCATGCACGGTGGTCGATCAGCCGCGTAGCAGTCAGCGATTCGAGGCCAAGCCCCGCACGGACGAGGCGCCGCTGGTGAAGCGGATGCTGCAGTTGGCGAGAGCAAAGCCGCGATATGGGTATCGCCGGATCGGCTGGCTGCTGCGTGAAGAAGGATGGCGTGCTGGGTTGTCTCGAGTGTTTCGCCTGTGGCAGCGGGAGGGGCTGAAAGTGTCGGCAAAGAAGCGGAAGAAGCGTCGTCTGGGCTCGAGTGCGAATGGATGCCATCGGCGACGGGCCGAGGCTCCGAACGATATGTGGTGCTTGGACTTCGTGTTCGACAGGACAGCGAGCGGCAGCCAACTGAAGTGGCTGTCTGTCGTGGACGAGTACACCCGCGAGTGCTTGGCCCTGAAGGTCGACCGAGGCATCACGAGCGAGAACGTGATCGACACGCTCTCCGAGCTATTCGCGATGCGTGGTGTGCTAAGGCACATCCGCAGCGACAACGGACCCGAGTTTATCGCTCAGGCCCTACGTCGCTGGCTCAAACAGGTGGGCGTTGGCACGCTGCACATCGAGCCGGGGAGCCCTTGGGAGAACGGCTACGCCGAGAGCTTCCACGGGCGGCTCCGCGATGAGCTCCTGGCGATGGAGATCTTCGAGGGCGTCCGGGATGCCCGGTCGCTCACAGCTTCGTGGAGAGATGAATACAACACCCAGCGGCCTCACCGTTCGTTGGGCTATCGGACCCCGGCCGGGTTCGCCGCCGCTTGTGCGGCCTCCGCCTCGGCCAAGGCCTCGGCTCCAGCCGCACACGCTGGTTGCCTTGGTCAGCCCTGTTCCTGAACCCTCATATCCCCAGGTACAGAAAACCCAACCCGGCCAGCGCCGTATCGGCTAGTTGCAAACTCCCCTTCGTACGGGTATCTTCCTCCCGTTTTGCCTACCGCGGCTGGCCGGTACGGCCGTTGAATTCAACGACCTCAGTAGGCTCGACGGCGGATGGCCGGCTCCAACCGATCACCGGGTCACCTGGGGGCGTCTGCACCACGCCTACGCACCCAGCCGTGCTCCACGATCCTTCATCAGTCAAAAACATGTAGGGAGTCCGTCAAATGCATCTTTCCTTGGTGACGAGTTCCTGCGTTCCTATGGGAGGCGTTTGCGTTGCCCTGTGCGCCGCCCTGCTTGGCAACCTGCAATCGCCGCGTTGCGTGAAAGGGCAAGAAATCGAGGTGACTACTGACTCGGAGTGGCCGAAGTCTGTTGCTGAACTTTTGAGGCAAGGATTGTCAAAAACCGATAAGGACAGTCTTCGCATTTGGAGGGAATGCTATCACGAACTTGTTGAGAAGGGAGACGATACCTGCCGGGTCGACCTTGCCATGGGATTAATCTACGCCCGAGGAGATCGATACGAGGACATGTGGCGGACGCTCATGAAGACAGCTGCCAGGCAACCCGGCAACACGGATGTGTTGCGTTTGTTGTCGTGGGCAAGGCTGTCCGATAAACAGTTCATCGCAGGGCTCAAGGACATTAACACCATGATCGCAGCTAAACTAATGGCTAATGCGAATGCGAATCCGGCGGACTTACAACTTGCGATCTACTTCGCAGGTGAGGCTTTTGGATTTGCGGAAGTTGCGATCGCGGAAGTGCAACCTTCGCAGCAGGAGAAGCATCAGAAACTCCGTAGTGAAGTGTTCGGCCTGCTTCCCGAGACGGCCAAGGTAGAGTTCTCAGACGCAGAGGATGGTATGCGTTCGAAAGTGCAGCAAGCCATTCAGGAGACGCGTGATGAGCAGGCCGAGATCAGTGAGGAGCAGGTAAACGAAAAGGACGCCAGAGAGCAAGAGCTTACCGAACAGCAGGGGGCGGTACAGGCTGAGGCTGCAGTTCGGCAGCAGCAGGCAGTGGCAATCCAGCAGAACGCGCAAGTTGAGCTCGCGCAGATTCAGGCGCAAGCACAGCCGCTGTTCGCGCAGCTTGCTAGTTTAGAGAGGCGGCTATCGAACCTGCTCAATGACCAGTCCCGTGAAAAAGAAGATTTTGACAAAAAACGCTTTGATCCCTTGATAGCCGATGTCCGCGGGGAAATCTCTGGCGTGCAAGCGAACCTGCAGCCTCTGATCGTTCACTATAAGCGGGTAGAACAAACCGCGATGAGGCAACTTAGCGCATTGGGTGTAAGAGTTCAGCAGTTAGGGCGGCTTCACGGTGCAAACGCTCGACGGCTGCGGGCAAATGATGGCAAGAGTGCGAACGGCCTGACGGCAACCGTTTCAGCGGAGCTCCGAAAGCTGACTCGACTCGCAACCTACGTTCCACTGGATTTTGAAAAGGAGGCGGAGGTTGTTCTTGGGAAAGCTCGCCGCGGCGGCCTAACACTCGACTGATGCGGTTGATGCGAGGTCCTTGGACCTCTTGGCGCCGCCGCACAAGCACCGTGGCCGCTAGCACGGGGGATATGCCCCGAATCACAAAGTTAGGCGGGCCGTAACTTTGCTGGCGATAGGGAACATCAGCAAGCGACGCGAGGCCACAACCGGCGGGCCGGCGGTCGCGGCACTCGAGGCTGCTGTGACGCGCATCACAATCCCCGCCCCCACGACACCTCACCGATTGCGTGGGCCAGGCTCATGGCCCGGGCGGGTGAGGAGCTTGCAGTGCGGTGCCCGGGGTGCGGCGGTGACACCCGACGGCCATGTAGTGCGTGTCCACGGCATTCGTGCGTGTCGACCCGCAGCCCTCCTACAGAATCGGTACCTTAGTCATCGAACCGCCACCCAGCTGCAGCAGGCCCCGCCCCATGAGTGAGCGCCCACCACGGCCATCCCGTCCGCCGCTTGGATCGCACCGTCTGCCGGCGGCTCAGCCGCGATTGGCAACCCGGCGTCGGGCGCGCTTGATCGTCTTCGCGTCGGCTCGGGAGCGACGCT
>JBIPLV010000110.1:0-6581 GCA_044369475.1 Cyanobium sp.
AACAACGCATACAGCGTGCTTAACGCCAACGCCCCGCCGGCCACCTTGGCGATCAGGCGCCAGTGGCGCTTCAGGGCGGCGGCCAGCTGGCGCAGGTCGATCTCGTCGTCTGCCGGTGGGGTGGGCTGCGGCAGCTGCGGCAGCTGCGGGACGGCCGTCATCAGCGGAAGGCTCCGTTCGAGAGGGCGTAGATCGCGTAGATGCCAAGCAGGGGGGCAGTCACTTCGCCGAGCACGCCGAAGCCGGCGGAGAGGGCGGAATCCTGCACGCGCACGATGTCGCCGCTCATCAGGATTGGGTTGGCGTAGGTGGCGTTAGCGGCGTTGGGGCTGTAACTGAACAGGCGCCGGTCGACCTCGCCTTCACGGGTGAAGCGCACGAATTCCACCTTGCCCTTTAGGAGCTTGGGGCCGCCGGCGAGGCTGAGGGCCTGATTGAGCGAGGAGCCCTGGGGCAGGGTGACGCCGCCGGGGGTCACCACCCGCCCGCTCACGAACACCTGGATGAACTGGGGGCTGAGGTTGGTTTGGCCGGCCTTGAGCAGTTGCTCGCGCAGCACCACGGGGCTCTTGCCCACGCTCACCACATCGCCATCAAACAGGCGGATGTTCTGCGACTCGTTGCCCTCGGTGATCAGGGTGAGGAAGTTGAGGTTGGTGCGGATGCGGCCGCCGCCGGCGCTGAGGGGCTGCTTGCGGGTCACCTGCACCTGGGCGAGGTCGGAATACGGCGTGATGCCCTGGGCGGTCCGAATGGCGTCGAACACGGTGGGGAAGAGGGTGCTGCTGGAGCTGCCGCCAGAGATTCCTTGCTGGTTGGTGAAGCGACGAGACGCTGATCGGCCAGCGCCCAGGTCATTGGTGCCAGGGCTTGAGTCCTGATCCTGATCTGCCTGCTGCTGTGTGTCGGGAACCTGGACCCCACTGAGCGTGTAATACCCCGGCCGCCGCACCTCGCCGCCCACGTAGATGCGGATCGGGCGGTAGCCCACGGGCCGCACGTAGAGCTGAGGGTTCTTCACGTAGGCCTTGAACTGCTGCGTGAGGAAGTAGCGCAGCTCCTCCACCGTGAGCCCCTCCACGTAGAGGGCTCGCAGCCGCGGCAAATACATGGTGCCGTCGGGCCCGATCGAGAAGGTGCCGCTGAGCTCAGGGATGTCGAGCAGCTCCACTTGCAGGCTGTCGCCCGGGCCGAGGATGTAGGCGTCGTACACCACGCGGCTGCGCTGCTGCGCGCTGGCGGTTGGGGCCCTGGCCGGCAGCGGTTGCGCGGCTTGCACGGCCGGCGTTGCAGCCAGCAGCAGCGCTGCAGCCATGCCGCCGATCGCCTGTGGACGCCTCAAGCCGATACCAAATCTGGAGCGAACTTACGACCTGTGGATGCCTGTCCACCGCAGCTGGGGACGGACACGGTTTTGGCAGCTGCTGTCATGGCTGTTGGCTATGCGGAGTTCGCATAAATGGCGCATTTCTCTCTCTGGTGCCGCTGCAGTTCAGGGGTTTTGCGCTGCGGATCGGCAGCGGGGTGTGGGAGATTGCTGTAATTGAAGGAGGTGCTGGAGCCCTGCTCGCGCCCCGGCCATGGAGGGGGCGGAGCTATGCCTACAGCACCCACCGCCTGCGCGATTCCCACGACCCGGTGTTTCGGGATGGCCCTGGCGGCAGCACCCTTGTGCTGGAGTCGGGGGACGCCGACCTACTGGCCCTCCAAGAGGCAGTTCGAGCCGTCCAGATCCTGGCCCCTTCGGATTGCCAATCCTGGCCGCCCGCTCACAGCTGAGCCGTCGCCAAAAGATGTCGGGTTTGGCCTCCTGCTGAGCCCAGGTGATCCAGCCGGAACGGTGCATTGAGCCGCCTCTGGCCGAAGGTTGCTCTACAGCGTCAGCGCGCGCATGGGTTGCAGCCCAAATCAGCGCCCTTCTTGACCAGTGACTCCAAGTCTGGAATCGTGGCCATCGTGCCCTCGGAGGAAGCAGCCCCGCAACTCCTGATGCAGGGCGAGGCGGGCCATTGCGGCATCGGCCATACGCGCCGGGCCATGCACGACAGATATTTAGAGCGCAATGCCCACTACCAACTGGTATAAGGAAGGCGCCCCAACATTGGCACTGGCGTGCCATTTGGATCACCCAGTTTATGACTGCCTTAATCTGGCTTTGACTCACCGAGAAGCGGCAGTGTTGCTCACAGCTGATCAACAGCTCATGAATCTTGTCATGCAGGTCTTGCCGTAGCCATTCCATTTTCTTCACTTGCGTGACAAAGGAAGAGCTCATCTCTCAGTTGTATAACTCAAAAAATAACTTCATTCTGGGTTTGGCATCTCTGGCTCTTCTCGCGGATCCCGATGCTCAGAACCTGCTGAAAGAAAAAAGCGCAGACTTGTCGGGCTACTCAGTTTCCTTCGACCAGGTTGCGGCCCTCCTCGGCTCAGCGTGCGATCGGCAGGTTGCTCTCGAAGAATTTCCAAAGTCGGTGCTTAGATGTCTTGTGAAGGAGGGGCATGAGTTGGTCACTCAATACTGCAAGAGTGAGGGCTTGTATTCAGATCTCCCTGCCCAGTCTTGGTGGCAATTCTCACGGCTGGTTCGAAATGCCCTTTCGCATGACTTTTGCTTTCGGCTGAACGAAAAAGATCTGAAGCTTCTGCCTGTGTCTTGGCAGGGAAAGATCCTTGATCCATCAGTTGACGGACAGCCCTTGATGTTGTCGTTCTTTGGCTATGCAGACGCTTGGCGCCTCTTCCTTGAGTACGAAAGCTTTGTGTTCGGCCTGTCATCGAACTGATCGCTCACAACACCCCATGTGCGGAATCGTCGCCCTCGTGGGCTCCCAGGAAGCAGCCCCCCTGCTGCTGGAGGGTTTGCGTCAGCTGGAATACCGCGGCTACGACTCGGCCGGCATCGCCACGGTGAATGGTGAGCGGCAGCTGAGCTGTCTGCGGGCCGAGGGCAAGTTGGTGAACCTCACCCAGCGCTTTGAAGCCGCTGGAGCTCCCGGCCACGGCGGCATCGGCCACACCCGCTGGGCCACCCACGGCAAGTCGGAGGAACGCAACGCCCACCCGCACTTGGATGGCCCCGGCCGGGTGGCGGTGGTGCAGAACGGGATCATCGAGAACCACCGCATGCTCCGGGAGGAGCTGCAGGCAGAAGGGGTGGTCTTCCGCTCCGAGACGGATACGGAGGTCATCCCCCACCTGCTTAGCCGTGAGCTGGGCCGGCGGGTGGCGGCCGGCGGCAAGCCGAGCGGAGCACTGCTGCTGCAGGCGGTACAGGCCGTGTTGCCGCGGCTGCATGGGGCCTATGCGCTGGCGGTGGTGTGGGCTGAGCTGCCCGGAGCGTTGGTGGTGGCCCGGAAGGCGGCGCCGCTGCTGATCGGCCTGGGAGAAGCCGAATTCCTCTGCGCAAGCGATACCCCGGCCCTGGCGGGGTTCACCCGCACGATCTTGCCCCTGGAAGACGGCGAGGTGGCGCTGCTCACCCCTCTGGGGATCGAGCTCTACGACGCTGCCGGTGATCGTGTGCAGCGCACGCCGAGCCTGCTGAGTGGCACCGAGCACGTGGCGGACAAGCGCAGCTTCCGCCACTTCATGCTCCAGGAGATCCATGAGCAACCGGAAACGGCGGCGCTGTGGGTGGCGAGGCATTTGCCCGAGAGCGGCGGCCTCGTGGCGCTGCCCCTCGACGAGCGGGTTTACGAGGGTGTGGAGCGGATCCAGATCCTGGCCGCGCCACCAGCCGCCATGCGGCGCAGGTGGGGGAGTATCTGCTGGAGGAGCTGGCGGGGATTCTTACCAGCGTGTTTATTCCAGTGAATTCCTCTATGAGCCGCGGTTTTTACGGATCACCAACCGCCCCGAAAGCTCCCTGGGCCGGCTGGTGGATCAGATCCTCGATATCGGCGCCGGCATCGAGGTGGGCGTGGCGGCCACCAAGACGCTCCTGGGGCAGCTGCTGGCGTTCTACGGATTGGCGCTGTTCAGGGCCTTACCGGCGCAGCTGCGGGCACTGGTGGATGACCATGACCGCCGCTGCGAGCAGATGGTGCACCTGTTCGCGGACACGCAGGACGTGGTCTTCCTGGGGCGCGGCATCAACTACCCGATCGCCCTCGAGGGTGCCCTGAAGCTGAAGGAGATCAGCTACATCCACGCCGAGGGCTATCCAGCCGGCGAGATGAAGCACTGCCCGATCGCCCTGCTCGATGCGCGGGTACCGGTGGTGTCGATCGCCGTGCCGGGCACGGTGTTCGACAAGGTGCTTAGCAATGCCCAGGAGGCCAAGGCTCGCGATGCGCAGCTGATCGGCGTGGCCCCTGAGTGCGCCGATGCGGAACTGTTCGATATGGTGGTGCGGGTGCTGACGGTGGATGAGCGCTCAGCCCGCTGCTGACGGTGGTGCCAATACAGTTGCTTAGTGATCCACCGGTGCCCACCGATGCTTTGATGTGGATCAGCCGCGCAACCTGGCGAAGAGCGTCACGGTGGAGTCAACTCCAGCTGTTTTTTCTTTTGAATCCTTCACTTCCTGTATGACCGTTCTGGTCACCGGCGCCGCCGGCTTCATCGGCTTTCATCTGAGCACGCGGCTGTTGGAGCGGGGCACGCCGGTGGTTGGCTTCGACAATGTGAATCCCTACTACGACCCCTCCTTGAAGCGTGCGCGGATCGCGCAGTTGTTGGCCACGGCCCAGCGTACGGGCACCAGCTTCCAGCTGATCGAGGCCGACCTGGAAGATCGCCAGGCGGTGGAAGCGGCTTTTGCAACCCACAAGCCCCAAAAGGTGGTGAACCTGGCGGCCCAGGCGGGGGTGCGTTACTCGATCGAAAACCCGGCGGCGTACATCCAGAGCAACCTGGTCGGTTTTGGCCACATCCTTGAGGGCTGCCGTCATCACTGCATCGAGCACCTGGTGTATGCCTCAAGCAGCTCGGTTTATGGCGGCAACACCAACCTGCCGTTTTCCGAGCACCAGGGGGTAGACCATCCGGTGAGCCTCTATGCGGCCAGCAAGAAGGCCAATGAGCTGATGGCCCACACTTATTCTCACCTCTATGGTCTGCCGGCCACGGGCCTGCGGTTTTTCACGGTGTATGGCCCCTGGGGCCGGCCGGATATGGCCCTGTTCCTTTTCACCAAGGCGATGCTGGCCGGCAAGCCGATCCAGATGTTCAACAATGGCGAGATGGTGCGCGATTTCACCTATGTGGACGACATCATCGAGAGTCTGATTCGGGTGCTTGATAAGCCTGCGACAGCTGATCCGGCTTTTGACCCCGCCCAGCCGGATCCAGCCAACAGCTGGGCACCTCATCGGGTGTTGAACATCGGCAATTCCAAGCCCACGCCGCTAATTGAATACATCGAAGCAATAGAAAGCGCCCTGGCTATCACAGCCACCAAAAAATTCTTGCCGATGCAACCAGGTGACGTGCCGGCGACAGCAGCCGACACATCAGCCCTGGAGGCCTGGACGGGCTTCAAGCCCAACACCCCGGTCAAGGAGGGTGTAGCTCGGTTTGTGGCCTGGTACCGGGAGTTCAACGGGGTTTGAGCTTTTCCACTATCATCAAATTCTGCTCGCCGGAACTCACCGGCCCTTTATGAGAGCAACTCTCCCTTCTCTCAACGATTGCACGGTTGCAGTAATCGGCCTCGGCTATGTGGGCTTGCCGTTGGCAGTGGAATTTGCCAAGCCGCAACCCTGCCGGCGCACGGGTGTTGCGCTGCAGCGTCGGGTGATCGGATTTGACATCAACTGCCAGCGCCTGAAGGAGCTGCGGCAGGGAATCGATCGCACCAATGAAATCAGTGCTGAGGAGCTGATTTCGGCCAAGCTGCTGAAATTCACGAGTGATCCGGCTCAGCTGGCAGAAGCCGATGTGTTCGTGGTGACGGTACCTACACCAATCGATTCGGCTAAGCGACCAGACCTGACGCCGCTGGAGAAGGCCAGCACCACGGTGGGCCAAGCCCTTAAGCAACGCCGCTCGGCCACCACTCCCATGGTGATCTACGAGAGCACGGTGTACCCCGGAGCTACAGAAGAGGTGTGCGTGCCGATCCTGGAGCGCGAATCAGGCCTGCGCTTCAACGCGGCTGAGCTCGGCAAGGGCTTCTTCTGCGGCTACAGCCCTGAGCGCATCAACCCGGGCGATACGGAGCACAAGCTGCCCACGATCACCAAGGTGACTAGCGGCAGCACGGCAGAAACGGCGGCATGGGTAGATGGCCTCTACGGATCGATCATCACCGCAGGCACCCACCAGGCAGCGAGCATCCAGGTGGCGGAGGCGGCCAAGGTGATTGAAAACACCCAGAGGGATCTGAACATCGCCCTGGTGAACGAGCTGGCAATCATCTTCCGCCAGCTGGGCATCGACACGCTCGATGTGCTGGAGGCGGCGGGAACCAAGTGGAACTTTCTGCCGTTTCGGCCCGGGTTGGTGGGTGGCCACTGCATCGGTGTGGACCCCTACTATCTAACCCACAAGGCGGAGCAGCTTGGCTATTGCCCTCATTTAGTACTTGCAGGTCGACGCATCAATGACGGGATGGGTCGATGGGTAGTTGAGCAGAT
>JBIPLV010000111.1:0-6579 GCA_044369475.1 Cyanobium sp.
AAACGCGCCAGCTGAAACGCCTGTTTCAGATCTAGGTGGTCGGGGGGCTGGCCGCCAGCCGATTGCAGTGAATCTTCCAGGCCTGCCAGGGTGGTGGTGCCCCCTGTGCACGCGCCGTGCCGCAGCCCCTGCAGCAGCTCACCCTGCGTCAGCCCGACGACTGGCATGTGCACCTGCGCGACGGGGCGATGCTGCAGGCGGTGGCGCCGGCCACGGCCGCCCAATTCGCCCGGGCGATCGTGATGCCCAACCTGCGGCCGCCGATCACCACGGTGGCGGCCGCCAGTGCCTACCGAGAGCGCATCCGGGCCGCCCTACCCGATCACAGCGGCTTCACTCCCTTGATGACGGCCTACCTCACCGACACCATTGCTCCACAAGAGATCGAGTGCGGTTTTGCCGAGGGCGTGTGGGCGGCCGCCAAGCTCTACCCGGCCGGCGCCACCACCAATGCCGATTCCGGCGTCACTGCGATCACGCGGATCGAGCCCGTGCTGGCGGTGATGGAGCGCATCGGCATGCCGCTGCTGATCCACGGCGAAGTCACCAACGCCGAGATCGACATCTTTGATCGCGAGGCGGTGTTCATCGAGCGGGTGCTGCTGCCGTTGCTGGCCCGCCACCCGGGCCTGAAGGTGGTGCTCGAGCACATCACCACCAGCGATGCGGTGGATGCGGTGCGCAGCGGCCCCGCCAACCTGGCGGCCACAATCACGCCCCACCACCTGCACATCAACCGCAACGCGATGTTTGCCGGCGGCCTGCGGCCCGACTTCTACTGCCTGCCCGTGGCCAAGCGCG
This sequence comes from Cyanobium sp., assembly GCA_044369475.1. Lineage (GTDB taxonomy): Bacteria > Cyanobacteriota > Cyanobacteriia > PCC-6307 > Cyanobiaceae > Cyanobium_A. Next base: position 802 of record JBIPLV010000111.1, read on the forward strand.
AACTGCACCGCATCGCCCTGCGGGGGGCGGCCACCTCCGGCAATCCCAAATTTTTCCTCGGCACCGATTCAGCCCCCCACAGCCGCGAGGCCAAGGAATCAGCCTGTGGCTGCGCCGGCATCTTCAACGCCCCGTTTGCACTCGAGAGCTACGCGGCTGTGTTTGAGCAGGAGAACGCCCTGGACAAATTCGAGGCCTTCGCCTCGGAGTTCGGGCCCCGCTTCTACGGGCTACCGCTCAACGAGACCACGATCACCTTGGAGCGCCAGCCCCATGAGGTGCCCCGCCAGCTGCACTGCAACGACGCCGCCGGCACCGCCGTGAATCTGGTGCCCTTCCACGCGGGCGAAACCCTGGCCTGGCGGCTGCGCCACTAATGACCGAGCTACCCGTAATCCTACGACGGCAGCTGTTCACCCGATAACCATGCACCAAGCGGGTTAAGCCTGGGTAGTGGCATGACGGCATCAGGCCGGTAAGACGGGAGCCAACCAAGCCCACACCGGCGTGCCGGCCGCCGCTAAGACAGCAAGGACCATGGCCGAAGGGGCGGTGTTGGTATGTGGTCTGGGAGCCCTCGGCCAAGCCTGCCTGCAACGACTGGTGAGCTTCCACGTGCCTCTCCGTTGCCTTGACCTGCACCAGCCCAACTGGCGGGATCCGCGGCTGGAGGCCGAACTGGGCGACCAGCTCACCTTGGGCGACATGCGGCTTCCCCATGTGTTGCGACGGGCAGGAGCCGACACCGCCCGCGCCGTGCTGCTGCTGAGCTCGAAGAGCACCGTCAACTTCGAAGCGGCTCTGCAGGTGCGCCTGCTCAATCCCCGGGCCGAGATCGTGGTGCGCTCCTCCAGCCGCCAGTCTGGCCTTGGAGCCCTGCTCGAGGAGCGGCTGCCCGGCGTCGCCGTGGTCGATCCGGTGTTGCTTTGCGCCGGTGCAATCGCCTCGGCCCTGCGCCCCGAATCGATCCCAGCCAGCTTCGAAGCCCACGGCCAGGACTTTCAAATCATCGAACAGAGCTGGGGCGACCGACGGCTGCAGCGTCCGCTGCGGGCGCAGCTGGACCGTCCCAGTGACCGGCCGATGCTGGTCGTGCCCAACTCCCTCAAGCCGTACCCCAAAGGCCGGAAACAACTCGGCTGGCGGGACCAGCGCTGGGGGCCGCGGCTTACCCAGGGGATCACACAGGCGCCCTGGCTGGGGCGCCAAAGCCGCCCCCAACAGCAGGCCCTAGCGGCTGTGGTGGTGCTGACTGTGCTGGGAATTCACCTGTTCTCCAGCCTTGGGGGATGGAAGCAGGGAGTGTTTGTGACCCTGGCCCTCCTCAAGGGCGAATATGTCGATCCGGTGAATCTGTTGCTGGAAAGCTCAAACGGCCTACGAAACGCAAGCGGCTGGCTGATCAGCGGCACGCTGCTCTACTCCCTGGTGGGCACCTTGCTGACCTCGGCCCTCGTGGCCGTGATCCTGGAGCGCCTACTGCGCGACCGCCTGGGCCAGGCCAAACCGCGCCTGCCACGCCAAGGCGATCAGCCAATTCTGCTGGTGGAGGGCGACTCGCTGGCCGAGCGGGTGGCCAGGCTGCTTCAACGCGAAGGGAGCACAGTGCTCATGGTGGCCCCCCGGGGCGCCAGTCCGGATCCAGGCGTTCGTTTCGACGATCTCGACACCGCCCTCAAGGCGCTGGATGGGCGACCGGTGCGGTCCCTTGGCCTGCTCTCCTCCGACCTGCTGGCCAATTTGCAGAACGGCCTCAGCCTGCAACAGCGCTGGCCAGATGCCCGCATCGCCATGCTGGCCCACGCCTTCGGAGCGGCGGAACAGCTGGGCGACCTGCTCGGAGGCGTGGCGGTGATCTCGGCGGTCGACCTGGTCGCCGATGCCATGGTGTCCACCGCCTTCGGGGAACGCATTGAATCCGTCTTGCGACTGCGAGGCACAAACCTGCTGTTGGTGCGTTACCGGATCAAGACCAACGACACCCTCTGCGGTCACAGCATCGGCAGGCTGGAAAATGGTTATGCCATAACCGCCGTCTCGCTGCTGCGGCCGCGGCTGGGCAAAGCATCAGCCCTGCCAAAGCTCGACACCGTTGTCGCAGCCGGCGACCAGCTGCTGGTTTTAGCCACGGCCGACAGCCTGCGCCGCATCGAGCTGGGCGATGCCACCCCGGCCGACTCGCGGCTGCGATTGCGGTTTCCCCGCGATGGCAGCCCATCACGCCACTTTGAAGCCCAGCAGAGCCTGGCCCGGTGGCTGGGCTGCGCGCCGGGGGACGTTGGGCCACTACTCGATGGCACTGAGCAGCTCACCCCCCCCATCGACGCCGACCTCTGCGAACCATTGATCGAAGAACTCCAGCGGCAAGGGGTGCGCTGCCAGCGGGAACCGGTCTGAACAGGTTCAGCCCTGGGCCGCAACCGCCCCAAGGTGGTAGCAGGCGCGCTCCAAATGCTGGCTCACACGCCGCAGCCAGCGGATCGCCTCCAGCCTTGCTGTGCCGGCATCGACATCGAGCTGGCCCCGGGCCACCGCCGCCAGCACCTCCTCGCGGTAGGGCACCACGCGGCGATGCAAAACCTGGGCGCAGGCCCTCCAGGCTGGCCAACAGCTGCCGACGCTCGAGCTCCAAACTGGAGCTGGTGGCGGCGGTGCGCAGACGGTCCTGCTCCTCCTCACAGCGCTCATGCAGGCGCTGCAGGTGATCGAGGCCATGCAAGAGCTGAAGCAAGGCCTCCCTTGCCAGAAGCTCCCGACCCGGCTGCGGCTGCGGGGCCAGATGAATCTGATCGAGATAAAGCTCAAGTCGGTCGAGATCGGCCTGCAACATCGCCAGACGCTGCGCAACCAGGCCAGCACGGCTGTTGCCGTTGCGCAGCCCATCGCTCAGCAGCTGGAGCAGTTCCAGCAAACATGGCTCCACCGACCGACAGGCATGGAGGAGGGCGATGGCGGGATCGGCGGAAGGGGTATCCGGCAGATCGTCGATTCGGCGCCCCTCCCCCGGCCGCACCAGCCGCCGGATCAGCGCGGCGAAGGGCGCCGTAAAGGGCAGCACCAGCAACACCCCCAACAGGTTGAAACCGCTGTGGAAGGCTGTGAGGGCGAATTCGGGATCCCGCGGCCTCCAAAGCGGGCCATAGCCCCTGCAGCAGGGCCAGGTAGGCCGGCAGCAGCAGAAAGGCAGCCACGGCTGTGAACAGGTTGAAGGTCACATGGGCCGCGGCCGTGCGCCGGGCACTGACGCTGGCGCCAAGGGAGGCCATCAGGGCGGTAACCGTGGTGCCCAGGTCCATGCCGATCACCAGCGCACAGGCCTGGGGCAAGCCGATGGCACCGGCGGCCATCGCCGCCAGGGTGGTGGCAACCCCGGCCCCCGAGGATTGGGTGATGACGGTGCTGAGCAGACCAAGCAGCAGCAGCGGCAAGCGCCCTCCACTGCTGGCCGCATCGAAACGGCCGGGATCGAGCAGCAGCCCATGGCCGGCCAACGCCTGCTGCAGGGCGCCGATACCCACGAACAGCCATGCAAAACCGGCCAGCGCCTGCCCCAGCAGCGCCTGACGACCGCGCCCCAGCAGCCGCAGGCCGGAGCCCAACAGCACCAGCGGCAGCATCAGCCCCGCCAGGTCGAACTTGATGCCCAGCAATGCCACCAGCCAGCCCAGGCCGGTGCTGCCCACGTTGACGCCCAAGATGATGCCGAGCGAGGCCTGGAAGCTCAGCAGACCAGCGCTCACGAAGCCCACCGTCGCCACGGTGGTGGCGGTAGACGACTGCACCAGGGCCGTGCCGATCGCCCCAGCCGACGCCCCGCTCCAGGGAGAGCGGGTGAAGCGCAACAGCGCCTGGCGCAAGCGATTGCCGCCCAGGCTGCGCAGCGCCTCGGTCATCAGGCCCATGCCCAGCAGGAACAGGCCGAGGCCTCCGGCGGCGCTGAGCAGGGCGCCCGCGGAACCCGTCATCGGAGGCTCCCTTCTGCGCCGGGCTTAGAACGGCGCGCGAAAGGGCGGAGTGGGCAGCCGCACGACCGGGGCACTGGGCAGCGGGGTCTGGCGTTCGAAGCTGGTGAGCTTCTGCTGATCCGCCTCAAGCTCCCCGGCCAGCACGGCGCAGGCCCGCTCGGGCATGGTGTGGTCGCCGCACGTGAACACATCCACGGCCGCATAACCAAACTCCGGCCAGGTGTGGATGGAGATGTGGGATTCCGCCAGCAGGGCCAGTCCCGTTACTCCCTGGGGATCAAACCGGTGGGTGATCAGGTTGAGCAGGGTGGCACCAGCCCGCTGTGCTGCGGCGGTGATGGTGGCCCTGAGAAAGAGTTCGTCGTTGAGCTTGGCGCTGCTGCAGCCGTAGAGCTCAAGGATGCAGTGCTTGCCGAGGGTCGGCTGAGGCGGAGAAGTCGGCTGAGGCGGAGAAACGGAAGCGTCGGACTTCGCATCCCATCCAGGGTTGGGGTGGAGCGAGGAGAGGGTCTGGACCATCAAGGGTTCAGGCAACAACTTTTTAAATGTAGGGCGCTCGGCGGGGAGTGGATCATCGGCGTGTATCGGCCTGGGTAGACGGCAACGCTCAACCAGGTTTGAGTTGGGGCTCCGACCCAGGGTTCATGGCCCCGATCTCCGGCAAGCCGGTGTTGGTGGTGAACACCGGCAGCTCCAGCGTGAAGCTGGCCCTCTGCAATGCCGACGGCCAGGGCCTCTGGCAGGAGCAGCGCAGCTGGGACGCCAGCGGCGGCACAGGCCTACCAGCCCTGCTGGAGCAGTGGCTCGCACCATTGCTGGCAACCTGGCCTCCGGCTCCATCGCTGGTGGTGCACCGGTTCGTGCACGGCGGCAGTCGCTTCACCGCCCCCACCCGGCTCACGCCTGAGGTGGTGGCGGAGCTCGAGGGCCTCGTGCCGCTGGCACCGCTGCACAACGGGCCAGCTCTGGCGGCGATCCACTGGCTGCAGGAGCAGGAGGCGGGTGGCCAAGCCCTCCCGCAGTGGGCCTGCTTCGACACGGCCTTCCACGCCACCCTCACCGAAACGGCCTTCAGCTACGCGATCCCGGCTGTCTGGAGGGCCCAGGGGCTGCGGCGCTATGGCTTCCACGGACTCAACCACCAGCACGTGGGTGAAACGGTGGCCCGCCAGGATCCCGCCGTGCGCCAGCTGATCAGTTGCCATTTGGGCGCTGGCTGCTCCCTCTGCGCCATTGCCATCTCCACTGATGGCATCCCCCGCAGCATCGACACCACCATGGGCTTCACACCCCTGGAGGGTCTGGTGATGGCCAGCCGCAGCGGCAGCGTCGATCCGGGCCTGCTGCTGCACCTGCTGCGGCAGGGGGTGCCGGCCTCGGAGCTCGATGGGGCCCTCAACCGCGAAAGCGGACTGCTGGGCCTCTCCGGCCTGAGCGGCGACATGCGGGAGCTGCGCCAAGCAGCCGCAGAGGGACACGCCGGCTCCCAGCTGGCGATCGCCGTGTTTCGCCATCGCCTGCTGCAGGGGATCGCGGCGATGGCGGCCAGCCTGGGGGGGGTGGACGCGATCGCCCTCACCGGCGGCATCGGCGAACACGACCAGGCGCTGGCCGGCGAACTGGAGCAGGCCTTGGGCTGGCTGGGGCCGCTGCGCTGGCTGCGGATCCCCGCTGACGAAGAGGGCACGATGGCGCGGCTGTGCCTGGCAGCCCAAGCTTGAGCTGTCCTTAACGAGACGAGGGCCAATCTTGATCAAGATTGGGTCAAGGCAATCGCTGATCGCCATGGCCTCAGCAGACATGCAGATTCTGC
>JBIPLV010000026.1:0-21207 GCA_044369475.1 Cyanobium sp.
CATCCAGCAGCTGGCGGCCGGCAAGACGCTCTACGTCCATTGCAAGTTAGGAGGCCGCAGCGCCAAGGCCCTCATCGCCCTCAAGCGGGCCGGAATCGAGGGCATCAACGTGGCCGGCGGCATCGACGCCTGGAGCCAGGAGGTGGATCCGAGCGTGCCGCGCTACTGAGTCGCCACCTCAGTAATCCACGCCGCGCTTGAGGTCGACGCCGCGCTCAGCATAGTGCTTGTGGCACACCATTTCGGAGTGAACGCTGGCTAGGTCGAAGTAGGCCGGCCGATTTTTGCAGCGGCCGGTGAGGATCACCTCGGTTTCGGCGGGCTTGCGTAGCAGGGTTTGCACGATCGGCTCCACCGGCAGCAGCTCGAGATCCACCGTTGGGTTGATTTCATCGAGAATCACCGTTTTGTAGAGGCCGCTCGAAATCGCGGCCCGGGCGATCTCCCAGGCCCGCTCGGCTTCGATGTAGTCGATCGGTTGCTGCTGTCCGCGCCACACGATCGCGTCGCGCCCTGAGCGCAGGTGATCCACCAGGTGGGGATAGCTCTCGCGCAGGGCGGCAATCGCGGCGTCTTCGGTGTAACCGGCGCCGCCCTTGAGCCATTGCAGGATCAGCACGCGGTGGCTCTTGTCCTGGGAGATGCCCCGGCCGATGGCCTGTAGCCCCTTGCCCAGGGCACTGGTGGATTTGCCCTTGCCCTCACCGGTGTAGATCTCCACGCCATCCAGACCACCGGGCCCTTGGTGGGCCCGCATCTCCGAGTGCAAGTCGGCCAGCTGCACCAGCGGGCGGGGGGCGCCGCGGCCGGTGCAGATCACTTCCATGCCGGCGGGTTTGGCCGCCAGGGTGCGGGCCACATCGTCGATGTCCAGCAGCCCCAGATCGAGCACCGGGTTGAGCTCATCGAGCACCACCACGGAGTAGAGGTCGCTGGCGATCGCGCCCTTGGCGATGTCCCAGCCCCGCTGGGCCTCCTGCCGGTCGAATTTGGTGGCCTCCTCGGCGCTGAAGAAGTCCCCGCGGCCGGTGCGCACCTGGTCGATCAGGTGAGGAAAGCCCTGCTGCAGGGCCTCGATGGCGGCGTCTTCGTCGTAGGCCCGGCCGGGACCCTTGAGGAAGCGCAGCAGCAACACCCGGGTGCGTTTCTGCTCGCAGATGCCCAGGCCAATCGTGCGCAGCACCACCCCGAGAGCGGCCTGGCTCTTGCCTTTGCCGTCGCCGTCATACACATGCAGCTGGCCATGGGCCCGCTCATCGCTGCCGGCCGCCGTGCGGATGCCGATGCCCCGGCCCGTACCCCGCTGCGGCGTCTGGGTGCTGCTCATGAGGCGATGTTACCGGCGTTGTTGGGCCGGGGTTGCCAGGATCGGGGTTGGATTCGGGGCTTGATGCACTTCTCCCTGCTGGAACCGCTGCCGCCGCCGCTGGATGGAGCTTTGGCCGCTCTGCGCCAGCAGCTGGCGACCCTCGATCAGGTGGTGGTGGCCTATTCCGGCGGCGTCGACAGCGCTCTGGTGGCGGCCCTGGCCGTGGAGCAGCGCGGCGGAGCGGCCCTGGCGATCACCGGGGTGTCCCCAGCCCTGGCGCCCCATCTGCGGGCTGAGGCCGCGGCCCAGGCGGCCTGGCTGCATCTGGAGCATCGGGAGATCGCCACGGCGGAGCTGGAGGATCCGGCCTATGCCAGCAATCCCGAGCAGCGCTGCTATGCCTGCAAGCGGGAGCTGCATCGCCTGCTCGCGCCGATTGCGGCGGCGGCTGGTGGGGCGGGGGCGACCGTGGTCGATGGCGTCAATGCCGACGACCTCGGTGACCACCGGCCCGGCATCCAGGCCGCTCGGGAGTTCGGTGTGCGCTCCCCCTTGGCCGAAGTAGGCCTCGATAAGGCCGGGGTGCGCCAACTGTCCCGCGCCCTGGGACTGCCCTGGTGGGACAAGCCGGCCCAGCCCTGTCTGGCGTCACGGTTTCCCTATGGCGAGCCGATCACGGCGGAGCGGTTGCAGCGGGTGGCGGCGGCCGAGGCCTGGCTGCTGGCCGCCGGTTGGCCCCAGGTGCGGGTGCGCTCCCAGGGCCAGACGGCCCGGATCGAGTTGCCAGCCGATCAGCTGGCAGAGGCCCTGAGCCTCTGGGCCGAGGCCACCCCGCGGCAGGCGCTGGTGGCGGCTTTTCGGGCGTTGGGCTTCAGCGCCGTGGGCCTCGATCTCGAAGGGCTGGTGAGCGGCAAGCTCAACCGGGAGCTGACATCAGCCCAGCGCCCCGGTTAAGCCGATCCGATTCGCCAGGCTGGTGTCAGACGGTCACCGCAGCGGATCACGCAGGCTGCCGGCGATGGCCGAAGGCGTTTCGCGACGGAAGCTGGTGAGCTTGTGGTCGTTCGAGGCGAGTTCCTCGGCCAGCACAGCGCAGGCTGTCTCGGGCATGGTGTGGTCGCCACAGGTGAACACATCCACCGCCGCATAGCCGGATTCGGGCCAGGTGTGGATCGAGATGTGCGACTCGGCCAGCAGGGCCAGCCCCGTGACGCCCTGGGGTTCGAAACGGTGGGTGATCAGGTTGAGCAGGGTGGCACCGGCACGCTTCGCTGCTGCGGTGATGGTGTCCCTGAGGAAGGCTTCGTCGTCGAGCCGGGCGCTATCGCAGCCGTAGAGCTCGAGAATGCAGTGCTTCCCGACCGTATCGGAAACTTGGTGGGGGAGGGGGGCAGCTGGGTTGGTCGCTGCGGTGGCCTCGGTCCATCCCGGGTTCGGGTGGAGGCAGGGCAGGGTCTGGGTCATCGAATCCAATCGACAATTCCACCACCATACGTGGTGGATCCGGTCAAAGTGCCTAGGGCTCTTCTGCACTCTCTCCGCCCCCCTCTAGTACCCCGGCGCGCATCTGCACCACCTGGCTCTGGGCCTGCCAGCCGCCGCTGAAGGCCCCCAGGTGGGTGGCGCTCACCAGGCACTGGTGGCCCTCGCCCACAGCCTCCAGCAGCAGTTGTTGCCGCACCGGATCGAGTTCGGCCAGCACATCGTCGAGCAGCAACAGGGGGGGCTCCCCCAGCACCGTGCCCACCAGTTCCAGTTCGGCCAGCTTGAGGGCCAGCACCAGGGTGCGCTGCTGACCAGCTGAGCCGTAGCGGCGCGCGGGTTGGTTCGCCAGGCTCAGCCCCAGTTCGTCGCGGTGGGGGCCCACCGTGCACTGGCCCAGACGAAGCTCCTCGCTGCGCTGCTGCTGCAATTGGGCGAGCAGGGCTTGGCGCCAGGGCTCTTCCGCGTCCTCGCCGCTGAGCGCGGTGCCGCTCTGGTAGTGCAGCTGCAGCTGTTCGCGACCGCCGCTCAGCCGTTGCTGCCAGGCTGCGGCTAGAGGCTCCAGGCGCTGGATGGCTCGAAAGCGGCGCCGGTGCAGTCGGGTGCCGATCACGGCCATCTGCAGATCGAAGGTGTCGAGCAGGGCCTGCAGAGTGCCGCCGCCCAGGCCGCGGCGCAGCAGCTGGCTGCGTTGGCGTAGCAGCCGGCCATAGCGGCTCAGCAGGTCGCCATAGACGGGCTCCAGTTGCAGCACCACCCTGTCCAGCCACTGGCGGCGTCCGGCCGGTTCGCCTCGCACCAGCTCCAGGTCGAGGGCACTGAAGCCCACACAGCGCAGCGAGCCCAGCAGGTCTAGCTGGCGCTCGAGCACCTTGCCATTGCGTTGGGCGGTGCGTCCGCCGCTGTGGCGCAGGTTGAGCTGCAGCAGATCACCGTTGCCGGTGGCGGCTCGCACCTGGCTGCTCGACTCCCCGTGCTGGATCAGGTCGCGGTCGCTGCCGGTGCGATGGGAGCGCAGGCATCCCAGCAACTCCACCGCCTCGAGCAGATTGGATTTGCCTTCGCCGTTCGCACCGATCACCAGCAGCCGGGGAGCCACCAGGGCCAGCTCCAGTCGACTGATATTGCGAAAACGCAGCAGCTCCAGGCGGTGCAGCCGGATGGGTCAGACGCGGTGAGCGGTTAAGGTAAACCCCATCGGGGTGCCCGTCCCGGCCATGGCCACCAAACCATGGGCATGTAGCTCAGTTGGATAGAGCATCAGATTCCGGTTCTGAGGGTCGGGGGTTCGAGTCCCTCCATGCTCGTCACCCCACTAGCCCCCAGCGCCCACGGCAGCCCAAGCCTCGGCGCAGGGGGTTTTTTGTGGGCGCTAGTTCTCCAGCCGCAGCCCCATCGCCCGAATGCCGCCGGGATCCACAGCAAAGCCATAGCGCTCTAGGGCCGTGAGGGCTTCTGGCGGTGCGGAGAGGGAAATGCTGCACCCGGCTAGCTCCCGGCGCAGCCGTCCCAGGGCGCCATGCACCAATACCGCCAGGATCTCGCTCTGGCCAGGATCGGCTGGATCGGCACAGAGGTCCCAGAGGTTGGCGTTGAGGGCCAGATCACTGGTGGCCCGCACAAAGCCCACAAGCTGCCCATCGGGGGCGGCCACGGCCAGGTGCCAGAGGCTGCGCTCCAGCACCCGCTGCCAGCACGCGGGCGAGCGCGGCTGATCGCCACTGGCCAGCAGGAGTCGATTGAGGGCTTCAGGGCTGGGCGCTCCTTCGGCCAGCAGGCGATAGCCCTCCCGCAGGCGCGGGGCTGGGGGCTGGCTGCGGAAGGGGATCAAGAGGGAGTCCAGAGCTGGGTTTAGCCGGTGTTACGCATGCCCGCGGCAATGCCGTTGATGGTGAGCAACGCCCCCCGCAGCAGTTCGCTGCGGCTGTAGGTGCGGCCATCGTCGCTGGCGGCGGCGGCCGCTTCGCTCATGGGCGGTTGGCGGTTTTGATCGCGTAGCCGCCGCAGCAGGGCTACCTGCAGGAAGCCCAAGGGAATGATCGTGCGGTTGCGCAGATCCACTGATAGCTGGAGCGCCGGATCGCCATCGAGGAGCCGGCTGTGGCCGGTGATCGCCAGCACCAGATCCCGGGTGAGCACGAATTCGGCAGCGATCACCTGAAAGATGTGCTCAAAGGCTTCGCGATGTTCGCTGCGGCCCAGGGCCTGGACGTAGTGGTGGGCCAGATCCAGATCCACCTTGGAGAGGGTCATCTCCACCTTGGAGATCAGCATGCGGAAAAACGGCCAGCGCTGGTACAGCAGCCGCAGCAGCTCCATCTGGCCGGGGTCCTGGTGGAGCTCCTCCTGCAGGGCGGCCCCTACCCCAAACCAACTGGGCAGCAGAAAGCGGCTCTGGGTCCAGCCGAACACCCAGGGAATGGCCCGCAGGCTCGAGAGGTCTTTGGCGCCACCTTTGCGGCGGGCCGGGCGGCTGGAGATCTGAAGCTTGCTGATCTCTTCGATCGGCGTCACCTGCTGGAAGAAGGCCACCAGGTCGGGATTGTCATGCACCAGGGCCCGGTAGTGGTCGCGGGAGCGGGCCGCCAGCCGGCCCATCAGGTCATTCCAGCTGGGGGTGTCGTCGACGGGGGTGCTCACCAGGCTGTTCTGCAGCACGGCGGTGGTGACCGTCTCCAGGTTGTAGAGCGCCAGCTCTGGCAGGGAGTACTTCGAGGCCAGCACCTCGCCCTGCTCGGTGATCTTGATTCGGCCGCTGAGCGTGCCGCTGGGTTGGGCCAGGATCGCCTGGTAGGCAGGTCCGCCGCCCCGGCCCACCGAGCCACCGCGGCCGTGGAAGATGCGCAGGGCAACGCCGTGTTCGATGGCCAGCCGCTGCAGGGCGATCTGGGCCTTGTGGATCTCCCAGTTGCTGGAGAGGAAGCCGGAATCCTTGTTGCTGTCGGAGTAGCCCAGCATCACTTCCTGCAGGGGCTGGCCGCCGTCGCTGCCCAGCAACGCCCGGTAAAAGGGATGGCGGAACAGGGTGCCCATCACCGCCGGGGCCCCCTGGAGATCTTCGACCGTCTCAAACAGCGGCACCACCAGCAAGCCAGCCTTCTGAGCCATCGGGTCCACCAGACCGGCCTCCTTGGCCAGCAGCAGTACCTCCAGCAGGTCGGACACCGTGTGACTCATCGAGATCACATAGGTGCGGCAGATGCGGGAGCCGAATTCCTGCTGCAGCCGCTGCAGCATGCGGAACACCGCAAAGGTTTCCGCCGCGGCAGCGCTCCACGGGGCCGAGGGTGGCAGCAGGGGCCGACGGGTTTGTAGCTCCGTGAGCAGCCACTCCACCCGCTGCTGCTCGTCCATCTCCCCGTAGGGCACGGCCAGCTGCAGGTAGCGGCTGAGTTCGTCGAGGGCGTCGCTGTGGCGGGTGCTCTCCTGGCGGATGTCGAGGCTGGCCAGGCAGAAGGCGAAGATCTGGGCCTGGCTGATCAGGTGCTGCAGCAACTCGCAGCTGAGGCCGGTGCCTTCAAGGCTGTCCTGGATCAGCTCCAGGTCGTTGCGAAACTCATCAACCGTGCTGTAGTGCAGCTCCTGGGAGGCTGGGGGCGTCAAGCTGCCGCCCATCGGCGGCGGCGGGGCACTGCCGTCACAGGGGGATTCCCAGCCCGCATCGGCCAGTTGTTGGTTGCGCTGGTGGGTCAGCCGCAGCCGTTCCAGGGTGTAACTGAGCTTGAGGCGGTAGGGCTCGAGTCGGTAGCGGGCCGCCCGTTCCTCGTAGATCTCGGGGAAGCGCAGCCGGTCCATCTCCAGCGATTCAAGCAGGGCTGGGCTCACCTGGCTCCATTGCATCGAGATGCTGAGCTGGTCGCGCAGCTCCGTCACCGCCTTGAGGTAGCGCTCCAACATCAGCTGCCGCTGGTAGCAGGCGGTCCGCCAGGTGATGTCTGGGGTAACCGAGGGGTTGCCGTCCCTGTCGGAACCGACCCAGGAGCCGAAGGTGCAGAACGCATCCCGCGGTGGCTCCACGTCGGGGTAACTGACCTTCAGGGCGGCGCGAATCCGGTCGCGCAGCTGGGGCATGGCATCGAACAGCACCTGCTGGAAGTAATGCAGGGCGTAGTCGACCTCGTCGAGCACCGTGGGTTTGAACTGGTGCAGTTCGTCGGTGCGCCACCACAGCCGGATCTCCTCCTCCAGCTGCAGCCGCAGGCTGTGGCGCTCCAGGCTGTTGAGGCCGCTGCCCTGCTCCAGATTCTGGATGAGGGTGGCCACCCGCCGCTGCTTGTGCCGCACGGTGTGGCGCACGATCTCGGTGGGATGGGCCGTGAACACCAGCCGCAGGTCAAGGGTGCGCAGCAGGTTTTCCAGCTGGGCCGGAGGCACATTCAGCCTGCGTAGCCGCTCAAACAGTTGGCGGAAGGTGGCGGGGGCGGTCTGGTTCGCCAGAGCCGGCAGGAAGGGGTCGCTGTTCCAGCTCTCCTGGTTCTTGAGGCTGTCGAGGTAGCTGTCCTCCTCGATGTGCTGCTCGAGAATGTTGACCAGTTGGAAATAGAGGGAGAACGCACGGGCCGCGGCGATCGCTTCGGCCAGATCCATCTCCCGGATCAGCTGCACGATCGCGCTACTGGCATCGCCGCCGGTGCTCTCCTCCTCCTCGCTGGGGTCGCTGAGGTGTTTCAGGCGCAGCAGCCGCTCCGCCTGCCCGGGGGGGCATTCGCTGCGCAGCACGGTTTCCCACAGGTCTTCGACCAGCTCCAGGCGCTCGCCCAGCAGGCGGGTGACCCGTTGCGAGGCGGGCGGGGTGGGCATGGACTGCCGCATGGGAGTCGGATCGGCAGCACGTGGATCCATGATCATCCCAAAGGACCCGGCCCTCCGACTGTGCCAGTTGCGTCCAGCAGTCCAGTTGCCTTCAGCAGGGCCGTTTCCTGCTCGGCCATCGCCTGGATCTCCCGGCTGAGCAGTTCCCTGATGGAGAGGCCGGCCCCCTGACCCGCCAGCCAGCGCATGGCTTGATTGCCGTTGTCGAGCACGTTCTCAAGCGGGGCCAGCACGGCGGCCAGGTCTCGTTCGGCTGCCAAGGGGGCCAGCTCCGCCAGTTGTTCGCGCAGCCAGTGGCGGGCGATCACCGGCGCCCCGTCGCGCCAGTGCGTCAAGGAGGCATCCAGGCTGGAGCGCGCAGCGGCGCGATCGTTGGCATCCGCCAGCTCGGCCAGTTGGGCGGGGCTGAGGCGGCTGGCCTGAAGTGGGTCGTGGCGCTGCGGGTCGAGCAGCAACTGCTGCAGGCGCAGTTCGGCGTAGGCCGTGATGGCCAGGAGCACAAGTGGATTGGTGACCAGATCGCAGATGCGGATCTCCAGCCGGTTGAGGTCGTGGGGGCGGTTGTCGCCATTGGGCCGAACCGAGGTCCAGAGGTGGCGCACGTTCTGCATCGTGCCCAGCTCCAGTTGCTGGCCCATCCAGCAGATGTAGTGCTGGTGGTTCACAAACAGCGGCACATCCGCGGGCGTCAGCGGGAACTGCAGCCAACGCTGGGAGTGGGCCCCGGTGGCTATTCCGTCCAGGAAGGGTGAGCTGGCACTGAGGGCCAGCAGCAGGGCCGCCTCGCAGCGCAGCAGCCGCAGCCCGGCAAACAGGGGCTCCATGGCGTTGAGCCCCAGGTTGATGTGCACGCTGGCGGTCACCACCTTGGTGCCGTAGGTGGTTTCGATGTAGCCGTGGTACGGGTTGGTGGGGTCGGAGCGCTCGAAGCGGTGGCTGTCGCCCAGGCTCAGGGTGCTGCCGGGCAGCAGGGTGAGCTGGCGGCCGGCCAACCAGTGGCGCAGCCGCTGGCGCGGCTCGAGCAGCAGCTGCAGCTGGCGGGCATAGCTGGCATCCGGCGGGGTGATGTATTCGAGGTTGCGGTGGTCTGGCTCGGTTACGAAGCCATCCAGGGCCGCTGCCGCCTCGGCCGAGCAGCCCACCACCGTGCCGTCAGCCCGGCCGGTGTACATCTCCACCTCAAAACCCTTCAGCAGCAGGGGGGTGCTCATGGCTCGGCTGGCAGCAGACAGGCCAGGGCCTTCAACATGCCGCGGGCCTTGTTGAGGGTTTCCTGGTATTCGGCTTCGGGCTTGGAATCGGCCACCACACCGGCGCCGGCTTGCACCTGCACGCGCCAGCCCCCCTCGGGATGGGGCAGCACCACCATGGTGCGGATGGTGATGGCGGTGTTGAGGGCGCCGGCCAGGTCGACGCCGCCATAGACCCCGGAATAGGGGCCGCGGGCATCCGGCTCCAGGGCATGGATCAGCTGCATGGCGCGGATCTTGGGGGCGCCGCTCACCGTGCCGGCCGGGAACGACGCCATCAGCAGATCCCACACCGTTTGCCCCTCGGCCAGCAGACCTTCCACCTGGCTGACGATGTGCATCACGTGGGAATAGCGCTCGATCACCATCAGGTCGCTCACCTGGACGGTGCCGGGCTGGCAGACCCGGCCCAGGTCGTTGCGGCCCAGATCCACCAGCATCACGTGTTCGGCCCGTTCCTTGGGATCGGCCAGCAGGTCGGCCTCCAGAGCCAGATCCTCGGCCTCATCGGCGCCCCGGGGGCGGGTGCCGGCGATCGGCCGGAGGGAGGCTTTGACCGCCCCAGTCGCGGTGGGTTCGGCCTTCACCATCACCTCGGGGCTCGAGCCGATCAGATACCAGCCGCCGAAGTTGAAAAAGGCCATGTAGGGGGATGGGTTCACCATCCGCAGGCTGCGGTAGAGCTCGAAGGGATCGCGCTCGATCCGGGTTTCCAGCCGCTGGCTCAGCACCAGCTGGAACACATCGCCTGCTTCGATGTGCTCAGCCCCACGGCGCACGGCGGCTTCGAAAGCGGCCTGGCCCACGTTGCTCGTGGTGGTGAGGTCGCTGGCGATTTCACGGGGGTCGGCGTCGTGCCAGCCCAGGGGGGTGACGGTGGCCGGCAAGGGCCCATGCATGCACTCCTCCAGGGCGGCGATGCGGGCGGTGGCGGCGGCGTAGGCGGCCTGGGGATCCTGGCCGCTGCTCAGGTCGGCATAGGCCACGGCCGTGATCTGGCGCTTGACCTGGTCAAACACCAGAAGGCTGTCGGCCAGCATCCAGCAGCCATCCGGCGGAGCACCCTCCGGAGCTTGGTGCACCGGCACGCTCGGCTCGATCCAGCGGATCAGCTCATAGCCCCAGAAGCCGAACAGCTGCCCCACCGGCGGCAACCCTGGGATCGGGGCGCTGGTAAGGGGCTCCAGGCACTCGCGCAGCAGGGTGAAGGGGTTGCCCTGCAACGGCTCACAGCGGCCATCGCGCCAGCGGCGCTCCGAGCGATCTGCGCGGCTGGTGAGGGTCCAGAGGGGATTGCTGACCACGAAGCTCCAGCGGCCGATTCGCTCACCGCCTTCCACCGACTCCAGCAACACGCCGTGGTCGTGGCTGGCGCCCACCTTCAGCCAGGTGGTGAGAGGCGTTTCCAGGTCGGCGGGCCAGCGCTTCCACAGGGGAATGAAGCTGTTGCCGGCCGCCACCGCCTCGAGGAACGCCTGCTGGGCAAGGCCATCGCGATCGGGGCTGGGCATCGGGCGGGCAGGCAAAAAAAACGGGGCGCCTGGCCCCGCCTTTATAGGAGTTGGTCGGCGCAGCTCAGGCGTCGAAGGTGTTCTTGCCCGTGAACTTGAGGTTGGCGGGATTGGGGTTGGCACCGATCCGGCGGGGGTTGTGCCCCACCATGGCGCGGCCTTCGTTCACCTTTTCGGGGAAGACGCCGTCTTTGGGGTGCAGGAACTCGGTGTCGCCGCCGGGGAAAATCCGGTAGATCTTGTAGTCCTCGATCCGGGGCTTGAACTTGGTGCGCAGCTGGGTGCCGAGCGCCAGGCATTGCTCCTTGCGGGCGAAGTACATCAGGTTTTCGCCCTCGTTCATGTGGGCGGCGCCACCGGTGGGCAGCTCAAACACCTGTTCCTTGGGGCTGGTCCAGGTGATGGCGTATTTCTCCTCGGTCTCGGCGGAGTTCAGCAGGCCGCCGGTGCTGCCGATGTACTTCGGGAGTTGACCGCTGAGCGCCGTAGCTGCCATGGCTTTGGATCGTTTCAGCCGGAAACTAGCACCGTGTTTTTGGCCCCATCCCGGCTTCTGCTGCAGTCTTCACACCCGTCAACAAACGGCTCCTCCTGTCGGATTCTCAGCACACGGGAAAGAACACGGTGAGGCCGCTGCCGCTGCGTTCCGTCAGACGGCCGCCAAGGCGATGGAACAGCCGCTGCGTGGCCTGGCGGCTGAGCTGCAGGCTCCCAGTGGCGGGGTTCCAGCTCAGCACCGGCCCCACCAACTCCCGCTGTTCATGGTCCTCTGCGGTTGCGCTCTCCTCCGGGCGGTGGCCCTCGCTGCTGAGTTGAAGCTTCAGCCGTGAGCCCGCTGGCAGCAGGCTCACGGTCACGCGGCAGCCGCTGGGCAGGCCGCGGCTGAACCGATCGATCAGGCCGCCCAGCGTGGTTTCCAGTCGGGCCGGATCGCTCAGCACCGGCGATAGACCGGCGGCGATCTCCAGCGCCAGCTCTAGGCCCCGGCGGGCCAGCTGACGCTGCCACAGCTCCTGGTGCTGGCGCAGCACCTGGCTGAGGTCGGTGCGGGCCAGGGCGTGATTCTCGAGGGGGGCCTCGCCGCCTGGTTGCCGCTGCAGTTCAGCCGCCAGAAAGATCAACCCAAATCGGTCAATCTGCTCGCTGCATTCGCCGTCGATCTGTTCCAGCCGCTGGCGCACCACAGGCGAGAGATCGCCGCGCCGCAGCAAAGAGCGGATCAGGGTGCGAATCGTGGCCAGCGGCGTGCGCACCTCGTGGGTGAGGGCTTCGAGCAGGGCCAGTTCGCTGCTGATGGCCCGTGGGGTGTCGCCGCCGGGGCCATCCCGCGCCGTGCCGCCGTGCACCAGGGGTTGCAGGGTGAGGCTGGGGGCCATCGCGGCCAGCCGTTCGCCCATCCGCGGCCAGAACCGCAGCCCCAGCTGGTCGTCGCTGCGCAGGGGCCCCAGTCTTTGCAGGGCGCTGCGCAGGGCTGACGAGGCTTCCGGGTCGCGGGCGAGCAGCCGTTCGTGGATCAGCCGCAGAGCTTCCGAAAGAGCTGCCGGGTCGAAGCGCACGATCAGGCGCCGGCCTTCGGGAGGGCCATCTAGGCAGAGCGCCACCTGCAGCTGGGGTGTGATCACCAGCAGCAATGGATCGGTGCCGTCCTCCTCCTCCAGCACCAGCCGCTGGAAGCCACCCGTGCTGGCGGCCCTACCTGCTCCGGGTAGCAGCGGTGCGGAGCCGGGTAGCAAGTCGTCCAGCTCGCGCGGGGCCCACACCCAGCCCTGGAGCTGCTGCACGAGGGCCGGTTCGTAGAGCGCGGGCAGGGGGGCGGCCAGCCACAGTCCGTCGAGGGGCTGGCGGTGCAGCAGGAAGTCCTCCTGCAGGGTGGCCAAGGCTGCCCACCACTGGCGCCGCACGGAGTCTTCGCTGGCGACACCGGCCGGCACGCCCTCGGCGAGGCAGCGTCGCAGGTCGGCCAGGCTCACCAGCGCCCCTGGGAGATGCGGCCCCGGCGTGCCACGGAGGCACACAGGCCGAGGGAGATGAAGTTGACGAGCATGGCGGAGCGTCCGTAGCTGAGCCAGGGCAACGGGATGCCGGTGATCGGTCCCAGGCCGATCGTCATGTTGATGTTGACCACCACCTGGAACATCAGCATCGTGCCGATTCCCACCACCACCAAGGCTTCGTAGTCCGTGCGGGCCCGTCTGGCGATCTGCAGCAGCCGCCACATCAGCAGCACAAACCCAGCCACCACCAGCACCGAGCCGAGAAAGCCCGTTTCCTCGCCGAGGGCGCTGAAGATGAAATCGGTGTGCTGCTCGGGGATGAAGCGCAGTTTGGTGAGGGAGCCATTCATCAGCCCCGTGCCCCAGATCTGGCCCGAGCCGATGCCCACGGTGCTCTGCAGCAGGTGGTAGCCGCCGCCGAGAGGATCTTGGGCAGGATCCAGAAACAGGGTGAGGCGAGCCCGTTGGTGGGGCCGCAGCCCGTGTTCCCACAGCCACGGGGTCGCCACCGCAAACACACCCTGCACAGCCAGGCTGATGCCGAGGGCCACGCGTTTCCAGGGCAGGCTCTTCCACGCCAGCCAGCCCATCACCGGAATCCAGCCCAGCAGCAGCCAGGGCAGGGTGCCGGCCACGATGGCCGCCACCAGGGGAGAGAGCAGCAGGATCAACCAGGCCCCGGGCATCCCGGCCCAGAACAGCATCACCAGCAGCACGGCTCCAAACACCAGGGAGCTGCCCAGGTCGGGCTGCACGAAAACCAGCAGCCACGGCACACTGATCAGACCTACGGGCCGCACCAGGTCGACCGGTCGATCCACCGGGTGCCTCGCCAACACGCCAGCCAGCAGCAGGATGGCGCCCACCTTGGCGAATTCCGAAGGCTGCACGTAGAAGCCACCGATGTTGATCCAGCTTTGGGCGCCCAGGGCGCTGGTGCCCACGATTCGCACGGCGATCAGGCTGGCCACCATGGCGCCGTAGATCGGCCACTTCCAGGGGATCAGGCGCTCCAGCGGCATCCGCGCCAGCAGCAGGGCCACCACCATGCCCACCGCAGCCGTCACCCAGTGCTGGTACCAATCGGCGTAATCCGCCTGGCGCTGGGTGCTGGCGATCAGGATCCCAGCCAGCGCCACCATGGCCAAGGGAATCCCCCAGAGGATGAGGTCGATGTCGGCCAGAGGGCTCTTCTTCCGACTGTGGCCGCTGAAGAATCGATTTTTTCGCCGTCCCCACTGCCCCAGCATCGGAGTCAGGCTGGCACCAGGTGGGCGGCTCCGATGCGCTGGGCCAGGGCCAGGAAGGCTTGGGCGCTGGCGGAGTCGGGATGGCTGAGCACCACGGGACGGCCGCTATCGCCGCCTTCCCTCACCGGCATCTCCAGGGGCAATTCGGCCAGCAGGGGGACGCCGGCTTCCTCCGCCAGGTGGGCCCCACCACCGCTACCAAATAGGGCGTAGCGCTTGTCGGGAGCATCCGGCGGAATGAAGACGCTCATGTTTTCGACCACGCCCAGCACAGTCACCCCCATCTGCAGGAACATCGCCAGGCCGCGGCGGGCATCGGCGAGGGACACCTGCTGCGGGGTGGTGACGATGATCGCCCCGGCCATCGGCACGGCCTGGGCGATGGTGAGCTGGGCGTCACCGGTGCCGGGTGGCAGATCCACGATCAGCACATCCCGCTCGCCCCAATCCACTTGATAGAGAAATTGGCGGATGATGCCGTTGAGCATCGGCCCCCGCCAGATCACCGGTTGGTTCTCCTGGATCAGGAGTCCCATCGACACCATGGCGATGCCACAGGTCTCGATGGGGGTGAGCACCTGCTGGGCACCTTCGCCGCGCACCTCAGGGGTGCGGTCAGCCACTCCCAGCATGGTTGGGGCGTTGGGGCCGTAAATGTCGGCATCTAGAAGGCCAACCTTCAGTCCGGAAGCGGCCAAGGCGCAGGCCAGGTTGACGGCAACCGTGCTCTTGCCCACGCCTCCCTTGCCGCTGCTGACGGCAATTACCTGACGGACGCCCGGGATGGCCTGGCGTTCGGGTAGTTGTCCCTGGCCGCCCGCGCCATGGCCGGCGGCCCCGATCTCGGCAGAGCCAGCGGGTTGGGCCAGTTCGATCTGCACGTCGTTCACCCCGTCGAGGGCGAGCAGGGCGGCCCGGGTCTCGGCGGCGATGCGGTCGCGCTGGCTCTGGGCAAAACCGGGCAGGGCCAGCCGGAACACGGCCCGAGCGCCTTCCAGCCGGGGCTCCTGAATCCAGCCCAGCTCCATCAGGCTGCGCCCGCTGCCCGCATCCTGGACGGCGTTGAGGGCGGCAAGGGCCTGCTCCACAGAAGCCATCGGGGTTGCGATCAAGGCACGCGATCCTAGGGGCCATGCCAGAAGCCCTGGCTGTGGCCTCGCCATGACCTTGCCATGACCTTGCCGTGACCCTGCCGTGACAGACCCTCTCGAACACTTGTGTGGGTGGGGGTTGGCCTGAAAGGCTGAAACCTTTCTGGCGCCCTTTCGGCGCACTGTCGATGCTCAAGGCCCTGCTGGCGCGTGGCAAAAACAAGCTGGTCGGACGGGCCTCGAAGCCCCACGGACAGGAGCTGGCCCTGGAGACCCCTCCCGCCGATTCCCGCGCCCGGGCCAAGGCCCTGCTGATGGGCCTGCAGGACTCCATCTGCGCCGGCCTGGCGGAATTCGACGGTGTGGGCAGCTTTGCCGAAGAGAGCTGGGTGCGCCCCGAGGGTGGCGGTGGCCGCTCGCGCGTGATGAAGCAGGGCCGCGTGTTCGAGCAGGGCGGCGTGAACTTCTCCGAGGTGGAAGGCTCCGAGCTGCCCCCCTCGATCCTCAGCCAACGACCGGAGGCCAAGGGCCACCGCTGGTTTGCCACCGGCACCTCGATGGTGCTGCACCCCCGCAATCCCTACATCCCCACCGTTCATCTCAACTACCGCTACTTCGAAGCGGGTCCGGTGTGGTGGTTCGGCGGCGGCGCTGACCTCACCCCCTACTACCCCTTCCTGGACGACGCCCAGCACTTCCACCGCACTCTCAAGGGCGCTTGCGACAGCGTGAATCCCGCCTACTACGAGGTGTTCAAGCCCTGGTGCGACGAGTATTTTTTCCTCAAGCACCGCGGCGAGACCCGTGGTGTGGGCGGCATCTTCTACGACTACCAGGATCCACGCGGCGTGCTCTACAAGGGCCAAGACCCCA
Source organism: Cyanobium sp. (assembly GCA_044369475.1). GTDB lineage: Bacteria > Cyanobacteriota > Cyanobacteriia > PCC-6307 > Cyanobiaceae > Cyanobium_A. The sequence continues at coordinate 15,573 of JBIPLV010000026.1, forward strand.
GCGGCCCCGCGGCGGCTGCCAGCCAGGCCGTTGGTGCGGTGAGCCAGAGCTGGGAGCAGCTGTTCCAGCTGGCGTCCGCCTGCGGCAATGCCTTTCTGCCGAGCTATGTGCCCATCGCCGAGAAGCGCCAGTTCACTCCCTTCGGCACCTGCGAGCGCGACTTTCAGCTCTACCGCCGTGGCCGCTATGTGGAGTTCAACCTGGTGTTCGATCGGGGCACGATCTTCGGCTTGCAGACCAATGGCCGTACCGAGTCGATTTTGATGTCGCTACCGCCGCTGGTGCGCTGGGAATACGGCTACCAGCCAAAACCTGGCAGTCGCGAGGCCCTGCTCACCGATCTGTTCACTCGCCCCCAGAATTGGTTGAAGGACGGCTCGCTTGTGGGGCGCTGCGCCCCCCATCAGGCGGTGGATTGATCGCCACACCCATCGGCTCAAGGCCCTGCTGCAGCGCACTCACCACCCGCTCGGCAATCGCAGCGATCGCCGCATCGCGGCTGCGGGGATTGCGCAGGGCCGCCTCCAGACGTCCCTCCAGCTTGCCGATCTCCAGGATGGCAATCCCACGTCTGGGGGCGCCGAGGCCGTTGCGGTAGAGGAGGGGGTAGGGGCCAAAGGCGTTTGCCAGGCTCTCGTCGAGGCGGCTGGGCGGGCGATGCAGCGGTGGGATCAGGCCCGATCCCACCCCGTCGACGCCGTAGGCGTCGTAGTGGATCTCCAGGGCGTAGCCGCCGGCCTCGGCATGGGCCTTGCCCACGCTCCAGTTGGTGCGTGGGTCATCGCCGTCGGCGATCGTGCGCACGGGCGGCTCGTAGAAGCGGATCGCCAGGCCGCGCTGCTGCCCAAGGGCCACTACCGCCTTGGCGGTGAGCAGGTTCCAGTAGAGCTCGTCGCGGATGCCGCGCTGCATCGGAGCGGCCCCGGCCAGGTCGACGGCGGCGCCAGCTGTGCCGGCTCCGCCGATGCCCTGGGAGTCGGCATGGCCGGCCATCACCAGGATTTCGGTGCGGCTTGGCAAGGGGACTTGGCCCACCCAGTTTTTGCTCAGCCGGCTGCGGGGGCCCGTCAGAGGATCCAGGCTGGCCAGCAGCGGGGCCTGGGTTGCGGCGGCGGAGCCCAGGGTGAGGGCCCCGAGCAAGACGGCACCAACCCACCGACGTCGATCCATGGCTGGGCTGGCGGTAGGGCTAGATGGGGGAGCTGAGCAGCTTGCCGTCGCTGAACAGGCCCAGCTGGGGGCCCAGTTCGAGTTCAAGGGCGATCAGCTCGTCGCGGTGGGCCCGCAGTCGCAGGGCACTGCCGGTGGCGCTGTCGTGGCTGATCAGGCGCAGCTCCAGGGTTTCGGCCCGCATCGCCCGGTTGCGGTAGATCAGGCCTGCTGCAGGGCCCAGGAGCGCCAGCAGCAGGGGCCACCAGCCCAGCTGGGGCAGCAGTTGCCGCAGCACCAGCCCCAGGCAGGCGGCCCCTATGGCCCCGAGCACCGACAGCAGAACCGCCAGCCAGGGGCTGGCGGCGACTTCGGCGCGGAAGCGCAGGTGACGCCGCTCCGGATCACTGAATTCGGTTTGCCAGCCGCGCTGCTGCAGCCACTCGGTGAGCCGGGTCAGCACCTCGAGCGGCGGCCGCGACGAGCGCACGTCCACCACGGTGGTGCGGTCTTTGCTGGCGGCCCGCAAAAAGAACACCAGGCCGATGGCCAGGAGCAGGGTGAGCAGCAGGGTGGAGCCGAGGTTGGCCATCGCTCCATTGTGCCGCCGGCCCGGCGGGCCGTGGCTTGCCAGCATGGGGCTGCACTTGCCCCTTCTGCATGACCGCCCCGTCCGCTCCTAGCAACTTGCCGGTCCCCGCTCGCTTCGCCGTGTTCGACGCTGACCTGGACGCGGAGTGGGCTGCCCTGTATGCCGGCGCGCGGGCCCTTGCGGTGGACACCGAAGCCATGGGCCTGATCCACGGCCGCGATCGCCTCTGCCTGGTGCAAATCTGCGACGACCACGACAACGTGTGCTGCATCCGTCTGGCCCGAGGCCAGAGCGAGGCGCCCCGGCTGCAGGCGCTGATGGAAAACCCGGCGATCGAGAAGGTGTTCCACTTCGCCCGCTTCGATGTGGCCGCCCTGGCCGAAAACCTCGGCATCACCGTGGCACCGATCTTCTGCACCAAAGTGGCGAGTCGCCTGGGCCGCACCTACAGCCCACGCCACGGCCTCAAGGAGGTGGTGCAGGAGCTGGTGGGCGTTGAGCTCGACAAGCAGGCCCAGAGCTCGGACTGGGGCCGGGTTGAAGATCTTTCCGATGTCCAGTTGGCCTATGCCGCCGGCGATGTGCGCTACCTGCTGCCGGCCCGGGACCGGCTGGAAACCATGCTCAAGCGCGAGGAGCGTTGGGAGCTGGCCCAGCGCTGCTTCGGCTGTCTTCCGGTGTTCGCCGACCTCGACCGCCAGCGCTTCCATTTGCTGTTCGAGCATTCCACCGGCGGAAATCGCTGAGCCCCGCCTGGGCAGGCCCCACCCGCCGGAGCGACGCTCAACCTGGCGACGCGTCAGTCCTCGACCATGAAGTTCTCATCGTTGCCCACCGCCTCCAGCAGAGAGGTGAGCAGTTCGTGGTGGTTGGTGCCGTTGCCGAGGGCGTCGACCAGCATCTGCTCGGCCAGGGCCAGTTTGTCGGCGCTCTCCCGCAGCCCTTGCTGGGAAGCTGTCACATCCACCTTGCGGCGAGCGGCCGCCAGGCTGATGCCCAACTGGCTGGCCAACTTGCCGCAGGCGGCGTTGTAGGCCCGATCGGGAATGCCGGCCATGGGCGGCGCAAGCGCAGGGGATGGCCGCATCATCCCAGCAGGCGCTGCTCCACCAGAGCGGCCAGCCGAGTGCTGCCGCCGGCTGGCCCCATGCGGCGGCGGCCCCAGGCGCCTCGCCGCGCCCGTTCGGCGGGATCCTCGAGCAGCTCCTGCAGTCGCCGGGCCAGTTGCTGCGGGCCCTGACAGGGCAGCACGGCGCCGCCGAGCAGCCGGCTCTGGCGGCGGGCAAAGCTCGCTTTGAACTGCGGACCCGGACCCGGCAGCGACAGGGACGGCACCCCCAGGCCCGCCAGCTGTTCGGTGGCGGTGCCGGCGGTGGCCAGGCCCAGTTCGGCCCAGCTCGCCCAGCAGCTAAAGCTGTGCTGCCCGAGCAACAGCTGCAAGCGCCCCCGTTCCCAGCTGGCGTTGGCGCCGATGGCGGCTGCTTCCGCGCTCAGGGGCATCGGGGTGAAGCCCGCCGCGCTCAGCAGCCCTGCCCAGGCTTCGGCCCCCGGCGTCGAGCCCGAGGCCACGAGCACCACGGTGTCCTGCGGCGGCTGCCAAAGCGCCAAGCACCCCAGCAGCCGGCGGGCGTTAGCGAGGGCTTCGGGCAGGCGGCTGCCGGCCAGCAGAATCAGGCGCCGTTGGCTCTGCAGCCAGGCCGGTAGCGGGGCGTGGGGAAAGCCATCCATCATTGGGTTTCCCGGCGCGAGGGCCGCCACCCCATGGCGGCGCAGCCCCTTGGCGGTAAGCCGGTCGCGCACGGCCACGAGCCGGCAGCGCCGGCTGCCCATCACCGCCCATTCCCAGGGATCCCATTCGCTGCCCTTGCAGCGGTGGTACGCATCCGCCAGGGGCGAGGGGCGCCAGCCGGGTGGCCCTGGCGAGGCCCAGGTGCAGTCGCTCTTGGGGGTGCCGATGAAGCCGAAACGGCCCCCGCTGCACCAGGCCAGCAGCAGGGGCAGCAGGTCGCCGACGGCCAGCACCGGATCGCCCTCTCGGGCCCAGCGGCGCACCAGCTGCAGCTGCCGCCAGCTCAGCAGGGGCAGGCCGGCGGCCAGGTCGCGCGCCAGGCCCCGCAGGCTCTGGTTGCTGAAGCCGCCGCTGGGCAGCTGCAGCTGGGGGCCGAACCGCTGCAGATGGCCAGCGGCTTCGTCGGCGGCGAAGGCCTCACCCAGGCCGACCAGGGGCAGCACCCGCACGATCAGATCGGGTCGCCGCTGCCGCAGGGCATGCAGCACGCGCTGGGCGATCAGATCCTCCCCGTGGCCGTTGCTCAGAACCAGCAGACGGTTTAACGGCGGGGAGGACATGCCATGGCTGATACGATCCGCTGAAGGGAGTTTGCTCCCTGTGCGGCGGCATGGCCAAGTGGTAAGGCAGAGGATTGCAAATCCTTTACCCCCAGTTCGAATCTGGGTGCCGCCTCTTCTTTGACTGCCAGGGATTGACTGCTAGGGCAGGTGCTTTTTTGCTTGCTTGAGGCGCTTTTGGGTCGCGGGGTCGGTGAGCACCTTGCAACACTCCAAGCATCCCAGTGCAACCGCCCATAGCCTGAGCGCACTCCTTCAGAACCGATGAAGCGCCTGCTGCTCCTTGCTCTCACCGCTGCGACCCTGCTGATCGGCACAACCGTTAACGCTTGCGAGAAACACCTGAACGGGCACCAGAACGGATCCGACACTGACCTGGAAGGCAGCAGGTCGTAGGAAGGGAGGAGCAGGGCGGCGGCGACGGGAACAAACCATCCGCCCGCTTCCTCAATCGATGAAGGGTCGAACTCCTCCATCGGGTGAATCCAAGTCAGGACAGCGGGTCTGGCGTGAGCAGGCGCAAGACTTAGTCACAAAAAAATCCCCGGCGTGTTCGACTCCGCCAGGGACAGGTCTCCCGTCGCTCATCACGACAATCGAAAGATACTCGGTATTTATGCTCAGCAATGGTCGCTGTTGTGCTGGGTGTTCATGCGCGCACACCCAGTTCGCACCACAGGGTGAGCGCCGCTGATCCATTCCCCATGGCCAGACGGCCTGATCCCGATGAATCAGTGCCGGCCCGTCGCTTCCCAGAAGCGGCCGTTTTGGTCGCGGGCCTGGCACTGGAGGGTGCGGTGTTCCAGCAGGCAGTTGCCCCGGGCCAGTTGGGCCCTTGGGAGGGTAGGAGCCACCCCCTGTTCATTGACCAGGCTGCTGGCCACGGTGGCCACCTCCAGGCGGATCGGCCAGCGGGGTTGGCATTCGCCACTGCTATCGCAGCGCATCGTCGGCTGCCCTTCGGCCAGCACGCCACCGAAGACCAGGGTCTGGCCGCCGAAGCGCTGGTGGGCCGACGGTTGGATCAGCCGCACGCTCAGGAGACCCTCCATGTTTTGCTCGAGCCGCAGCCGTTGGCAGGTTTGCCGTTGGGCCTGCAAGGGCAACTTCACCAGCCCTTGGAGCAGGGTGCAATCGCGCATTTTGGTGTCCCAGCGGCCGAAGCCTTCCGCTTGCGCGGCGCCGCCCAGGCTCAGAACCACCACCAGGGCCAGGCGGGTCGGTAGGCGGAGAATTGGCAGCAGGAGAGGCATTGGCCCAGGGGGTGGCTCAGTAGCCCGAGTCGGCCACGCAGCTGCCCTGGCAGCTGATGCCGTTGTTGGCGGTGCGCCCGCAGTGGTGGCAAAGAATCGGCTCGGGTGCGGGGGCTGGGTCGCCTGTGGCCGGGGCCCGATTGTCGGTGGCGCCTGGGGTGGTGGTGCCAGGGTTGGGGACATCAGGCATCGTGGGGCAGCACCACAGGCACGGCAGTCCACCATGGCGCATCCGTTGGCTGATGTTGGCGGAGCGGAGGACCCGGCGCCCAGGATTGGTGTGGGCACCTGG
>JBIPLV010000112.1:0-6532 GCA_044369475.1 Cyanobium sp.
CCTGGGGAATCGCGGTGGCCTGGACCAGCGAAGCCTTCCCGGTGACCCATGAGAAGTCGCTGGTGGTGGATCGCAGCTGCGCATTGATCTCCACGTTCAATCTCAGCGACAAATATTTCACCGAAACCCGCGACTACGGCATCGTCAGCTATGCCACCCCGGTTGTGGAGGAGGTGATTGCCGGCTTCGAGGCCGACTGGAACCGCACCTTTTTCCACCCCGACCTCAGCGTGGGGCTGGTGTGGAGCAGCGTTCACAGCCGTGGGCAGATGGCCCGGATCATCGACATGGCCCGCGCCACGCTCTGGATCCAGCACCCCAAGTTTGTCGATGCCGTGATCCTCGAGCGGATCATTTCTGCCCGCGAGCGGGGCGTGAAGGTGCGCCTGCTCTGCGGCGGGAAGCACGGCATCTCCGACTGGGACATCTACGACACGTTTTCGTCGCTGCGGGTGATGGAGCGCTTCGGCGTGAAGGTGCGGCGCCAGAAACACTTGAAACTGCACGCCAAACTGCTGTTGGTGGATGGGGCCTACGCCCAGACCGGCTCCATGAACATCGACCGCAGTGCCTTCGATCTGCGCCGGGAGCTGGGCATCGAATCCGATGCCCCCGAGGTGGTGGACCGGCTGCGCGCCACGTTCCAGGCCGATTGGGAGGCAGCGAGCAAATATCACGCCCCCGATCCGCTCGATCCCAGCCTTCACGAGGCGGGTGAACTACCGCCGGATCCCCATTTCGTGCATGACTGAGCCCGCAGCAGCAGATTCTCCAATCCCGCTTGCCCTGCCCCCCAGCCTGGTCCAGTTGTTCTGGGGCATGCTCCAGGTGGCCCTTTCCGCTTTTGGCGGCGGCCTCTCGGCCTGGAGCCAAAGGATCGTGGTGGAGCAGCGCCGTTGGATGACCAACGAGCAGTTCCTCACGGGCCTCACCGTGGCACGCCTGTTCCCTGGGCCCAACCAAATCAACATGGCCGTGTACATCGGCGCCGAGTTCCATGGGCTGGCCGGTGCGCTGGTCGCTCTGGCGGGGATGTTGTTGCTGCCCTTCACCTTGTTGATGGCCGTGGGCCTGGCCTATTTCCAGTTCCACGCCATCCCCTCGGTCGATCGGGTGCTGGCCGGGGTGGTGGCCGCGGCGGCCGGGATGGCCCTCTCGATGGGCTTCAAGATTCTTGACCAATATTGGAGCGACCGGGTCGCATTGCTGCTGGCCGCCGGCGTGTTCCTGGCGCTCACGGTCTTGCACGTGCGCCTGATTCCGGTGGTGTTGGTCGCCGGCCCGTTGGCCATGGCCTGGTACTGGCCGCGCCGCCCTTCTGCGCCATGAGCCTGGTGCTTGCGGCGGCGGCCGTCTGCGAACCCGCTTCTCTCTCCGACCTGGGCACCCTGCTGCAGGTGCTTGGGCAGTTTCTGTCGCTGTCGCTGTTTTCGCTTGGTGGTGGCAACACCCTGCTGGCGGAGTACCACCACCTCGCGGTAGCTCAGTTCTGCTGGCTCAGCAATGCCCAGTTCGCCGATCTCTACGCCCTGGCCGAGGCGGCGCCAGGGCCGAGTTCGATGCTGGTGGGCTTGCTGGGCCTCGGGGCCAGCTGGCGCGAAGGGCCGCTGTGGGCCCTGCTCACCGCCTACGGCGCCGAAGCCGCCATCCTGCTGCCCTCCACCCTGCTGATGGTGGCGGCCTGCCTCAGCTGGAAGCGACTCGAGCATTCCCCCTGGCGGTCGGCCTTTGAGCGGGGGATGGGGCCGATCACCCTGGGGATCCTGTTTGCCGTGGGGCTCAAGATCCTGCGCACCGCCGATACCAATGCCCCCGGTGTGGTGGTGTCGCTCGTGGTGTGTGTGCTGATGCTGCGCACCCGCCTCTCACCGCTCTGGTTCATGGCGGTGGCTGGCGTGCTGGGTGGTCTGGGGGTGATCAACCGCTGAGGGGCCAGGTTGGTGGGGCCGGGTCGATCTGAATGGCCCCATCCACCATTCGGGCTTCCTCGGCTAACCCTGCCGGGGGCAAGCCCTCCGGCCCGCGGGCCACCGCTGCGGCGATCCGCAGCTGCAGGGGCCGCAGCTGCAGGGCCACGATCCGGGCCTCGCTGTTGCCTGTGCAGCCGGCATGGGCGATGCCCCGCAGCCGTCCCCACACCAGCACGTGGCCGCCCGCGGAGATCTGTGCTCCGGGGTTCACATCCCCCAGCAGCAGCACCGTTCCATCTGCTTGCAGGTGGTCGCCGGAGCGCAGCGTGCCCTGGTGCACCAGCAGCCTGGCCTCGCCCTCGGAGTCGGTCGTGGCGGCAGCAGCAGAGGCATCACAGGTGGGATCGGGCCAGTGGCTCTCAAGACCGAGGCCGGCGGCGGCCACATGGGTGTGGGGATGGCTGCAGGCCAGGGCCACCAGCTGCAGCTGCCGGCTGGCCAGGGTGGCTTGGATGTCGCTGAGCTGACTGAGTCCGAGCCGCCAGGATCGGGCATCGAGCACCACCGCCCCTTGGGGGGCGTCGCCCAGCAAGGCCGCACTGTCAACGGCGCTGCGCACCATCCCGGCAGCTTCCAGCCGTGTCGGGGCGTGCAGGGCGTCTTCCCTCTGGGCCGCCGGCAGCACCAGCCGGTGCACCCCCTGGCCTGATCGGTCTGCCGTGAATACGGCGCCACCAGCTGTTGTCACTCCGCCAGGTGATCCCGCGTCCATCGGCCCCTCCGCTCAGCGTCCCAGCAATTGGCGCAACTTAGGGGCCACTTCCGCCGGATGGATCAGCCAGGCCAGCTCCACCGGCACGGTGAGGCTTTGCACCAGGGCGGAGCGTTGCTCCAGGGCCTGCAGGTGCTCGCCATCCCAGATCCGCAGCCCGCCTTTGTAGGGGTGATAGCCGCGGCTTTGGCGCTGCTGCAGGCCGCAGCTGGTTTCGGCGCTCAGGCCCTCCGCTTCGCTCAGTTGCCGCGCCGCCGCCAGCAGCTCCAACCGCTGGGCCGGCGCGCAGTGGCTCACATCGGTGGCCTTGAGCAGGCGTCGCTCCAGCAGTCGCCGGCAGGGATCCTGCAGCTCGGCTGGCCCCTCCTCCATCCAGCGCATCAGGTGGTAGCCGGTGCGGATGTCGTCGTTGGCCAGGAAGGTCTGCAGATCAAGGTCGCCCGGGTGCCAGAGCCAGCGGGTCATTGCCCGATCGGCCCACACCTGGTTGGGCCCCAGCCGCCGGGCGGTGGCGATGGCCTGATTCAGCAGCCAGTTGCACACCACGTTGAGGCGGTGGTTGTAAACGCTGCGATACATCAGATTTCGCACCACCAGGTAGTGCTCCACGGCCATCAACCCCTTGGGGCTGAGGGCCAGCTGGCCATCGGGGGCCAGGGTGAAGGCCGCCAGGATCCGCTCCAGATCCAGCCGGCCATAGGTGGTGCCGGTGCTGTAGCTGTCGCGCAGCAGGTAGTCGAGTCGGTCGCAGTCGAGCTGGCTGCTCACCAGGGCCTGGATGGCCGGGTTGGCATAACGGCCGTGTTCGAGCAGATCGGCCACGGCGCTGGCTGTGCCTGGTGCATGGGCCTCGAGCCGGTCCCGCAGGGCCGGATGCTCCCGGATCAAGCGGCCCGACCAGGCTTCGTGATGCAGCCCATACATCTCTTCGCCGGAGTGGCTCAGGGGGCCATGGCCCACGTCGTGGAGCAGGGCCGCGGCATAGAGCACCCCCCGGTGAGCGGCCAGTTCGGGATGGCGACGCTCCAGCTGCTGCAGTGCCAGCCGGGCCAAGTGCAACACCCCCAGCGAATGGGTGAAGCGACTGGATTCGGCGCCATGAAATGTCAGAAAGGCTGGCCCCAGCTGGCGCACCCGGCGCAGTCGCTGGAAGGGGGCCGTATCGACCAGGTCGATGGCCAGGGCTTCGGCCGGATCGGCCCCATCCAGGCGGATCCCCCCGTGCAGGGGATCGTGATACGTGCGCTCCCCCATGGTCAGAGGTTGCCCTCCAGGCGACTGGCCAGCAAGCGGCTGGCCTGCTCCAGCCATGCGTCGCCGTCGCCGCCAGGATCGAGTGGCTCAGGTTGGGGCAGGGCAAGATCGGGTTCGATGCCCTGGTTTTGGATGTCCCGGCCGCTGGGGGTGAGGTAGCGGGCCACGGTCACGGCCAGCCCGCTGGTGTCGCCCAAAGGGATGAGGGTTTGGATCAGCCCCTTGCCGAAGGTGCGCGACCCCACCAGCTCGCTGCGGCCGTTGTCCTGAAGGGCGCCCGCCAGGATTTCGCTGGCGCTGGCCGTCCCGCCGTTCACCAGGGTGAGCATGGGCCCTTCGTAGAGCTGGCCTGGTCCGGCCTGCTGGGGTGAGCTGAGCCCATCGCGATCCTGGGTTTCAACGATGGGTGTGCCATTGAGCAGATCGTTGGCAACGGCCAGGCCCGCACTCACCAGCCCGCCGGAGTTGTTGCGTAGATCAAGGATCAACCCCTCGATGTCTTTGCCGTTGAGGTCGGCCAGGGCCTCCTGCACGTCTTGCGGCACCGGCTCGGAAAACTGGGTGATGCGCAGGTAGCCAAGGGTGTGGTCACCCACCCGTAGCCGCTTGCTGCGCACGGGGCGCAATTCCACCTGGCGGCGCTCCAGTTCCACCTCCCGCACCTGGCCGGCCACACCCAGCTCCACCAGCACCCGGGAGCCAGATGGCCCCCGCAGGGTCGCAGCCGTTTGCTCCAGCCCTAGCTCTGCTGTGGCCTCGCCATTCACCCGCAGCACTTCGGCCCCGCTGGTGATCTGGGCCTCGGCGGCGGGCGAGCCGTCCAGTGGGGCGATCACCACGATCTTTTGGTCACCGCTGCGCAACCCCAGCTGCAGGCCCACCCCGGTCACTGTGCCCTGGGTGTTGGAGCGCAGGGTGGCGTAGTCGTCGGGCCGCAGCAGCCGGGTGTAGGGATCGCCCAGGGGGGTGAGCATCGCCTCAATGGCGTCGTAGGCCTCGCCGGAGCTTTGGATTGGTTGCTCGAGTGCTTTCTGGCGCAGTCGCTTCCAGTGCACCTGGTCGAAACGCGTGGGATCGACGTAGCTCTGGTTGACCAGGCGCCAGGCTTCCACCACCAGCTGCTGGGTGTCGCTCAGGGCCAGCAGCCCGCTGCCGGGGGGCGTCAGCAGGCTCAGCACCAGCAGCCCCCCCAGCAGCGGGCTCCACAGCCAAGACCAGCCTGGCTTCAAGGCCATTGCAAAGGGTTGAGAAGGCCTGGTTCTGGGGTGCGGGGCACTCACGGGCGGCTCGAGGCGATCGGTAGACTCTCGCAACACAACCACCCAGCTGCATGGCGAACACACCTGCTGGAAACTCCGGTCAGGCCTCGAACCCGGTTTACAACTGGTTCGAAGAGCGCCTTGAGATCCAGTCGATTGCCGACGACATCTCGGCCAAGTACGTGCCGCCTCACGTCAACATTTTTTACTGCCTGGGCGGCATCACCCTGGTCTGCTTCCTAATCCAGTTCGCCACTGGGTTTGCGATGACCTTCTATTACAAGCCCACGGTGGCTGAGGCTTACGCCTCGGTGCAGTACCTGATGACCGACGTCAGCTTCGGCTGGTTGATCCGCTCGGTGCACCGCTGGAGCGCCTCGATGATGGTGCTGATGTTGATCCTGCACGTGTTCCGCGTGTACCTCACCGGTGGGTTCAAACGGCCTCGCGAGCTTACCTGGGTCACCGGCGTCACCATGGCCGTCATCACGGTGTCCTTCGGTGTCACCGGCTACTCCCTTCCCTGGGATCAGCTCGGTTACTGGGCCGTCAAGATCGTGTCCGGTGTTCCAGCGGCCGTCCCCGTGGTGGGCGATTTTATGGTCGAATTGCTGCGCGGTGGTGAAAGCGTGGGCCAATCGACCCTCACCCGCTTCTACAGCCTGCACACTTTCGTGATGCCCTGGCTGCTCGCTGTGTTCATGCTCATGCACTTCCTGATGATCCGGAAGCAGGGCATCTCCGGTCCCTTGTGACCCATTGATTCGGTAGGCTCCGCCTCCGTTTCTTCCCCTCTAAGCTCCACTCAACGTCCTCAGCGATCCCTGCTCCCGGCACCCCGCCATGCACATCCTCAAGAAGCCCGACCTCACCGATCCCAACCTGCGCGCCAAGCTCGCCAAGGGCATGGGGCACAACTATTACGGTGAGCCTGCCTGGCCCAACGACCTGCTCTACATGTTCCCAGTGGTGATCCTGGGGACCATCGGCTGCATGGTCGGTTTGGCCGTGCTCGACCCCGCCATGCTCGGTGACAAGGCCGATCCCTTCGCCACTCCGTTGGAGATCCTGCCCGAGTGGTACCTCTACCCGGTGTTCCAGATTCTGCGGGTTGTGCCAAACAAGCTGCTCGGCATCGCCCTGCAGACCATGATCCCCCTGGGTCTGATGTTGGTGCCTTTCATCGAGAGCTTCAACAAGTTCCAGAACCCCTTCCGCCGTCCTGTGGCCATGGGCGTCTTCCTGTTTGGTACCGTGTTCGCGATCTACCTCGGTATTGGCGCTGCCCTGCCAATCGATAAGTCGCTCACCTTGGGTCTGTTCTGATTGCTTCAGTT
>JBIPLV010000113.1:0-6530 GCA_044369475.1 Cyanobium sp.
TGAGCAGGTTGGGGTCGTTTTTGGGGATGGGGCTGTCGTCGTCGTCATCGGGGAAGGCCACGAAGCCGCCCAGCGGAATGGCGCGCAGAGCAAATTGCACGCCGCGGCGCTGGCGCTCCAGCAGCACCGGCCCGAAGCCGATCGAGAAGCTGCTGACCCGGATGCCCTGCCAGGTGGCGGCAAAAAAGTGCCCTGCCTCGTGCACCACGATCAACCCCGCCAGGATCGCCAGTGCTGTGAGAACGCCCATTCAGGCCTTGCTGTGGAGGTCTCCATTGTGGTGGGTTTGCGAGTGCTTTCGTTTGGCGAAGCGGAGTGTTTGGCGAAGCCGAGTGTTTGGCGGGCTCGAGAGTTTGGTCGGGCCGTTCGGATTGCCGGGAGCGTTTGGATTGGGTAGCCGCTGGGGCGGGAGCGAGTGTGTCTGTTTCGGGGGTGAACTAAGGCTTGGCTAAGTCCACTGCCGGCGAAGAGGTGGCGCCCGCCGGCGAGCCGCTGTTTTTGCGTGTTCTGGGCTGACTTGACCCCCACGCCATCACTGCGTCTTGGGTGTGATGCGCGGCCCGTATAATCCCGCCGCAGCCCCTGTTGATTGCGTTGTATGGCTCGCCTCCTGGCTGCCCTGGGCTGTGCCGCGCTGCTGCCCTCGCTGCCGTTGCCGGCCCCAGCTGAGCCTGCCGCCGCTGTGCCAGCTGCCCCCGAAGCGCAAACAGACGTTCAAACCGAAGCGCTGGCGGCCGAGGCCCAGAACCCGATCGCCAACCTGATCAGCGTTCCCTTCCAGAACAACCTGACCCCGGGGATGGGGCCCAAGGAAGACGACACCCTGAATGTGCTCAACATTCAGCCGGTGGTGCCGTTTGCGCTGAGCAAAGACCTCACCTTGGTAACCCGCACGATCCTGCCGGTTCTGAGCCAGCCCACACCGGCGGGCACCCAGAACGGCATCGGCGATCTCAACCCCAGCTTCTTCTTCGTGCCCAAGGGCAAGGGGCCCTGGACCCTTGGCTTCGGCCCCACCCTGGTGTTGCCCACCGCCAGTGCCAGCAGCCTGGGCAGCGGCAAGTGGTCGGCGGGGCCGGCGGCGGTGGCGGTGTACAGCAAGGGCCCCTGGGTGGCAGGCGCGCTGCTGAACAACCTGTGGTCGTTTGCGGGTGAGCGCGACCGGGGTGCGGTGAGTGCCTTTCTGCTGCAGCCGTTTATCAACTACAACCTGCCCAAGGGCTGGTATCTGGTGACCTCGCCGATCGTCACCGCCAACTGGCGGGCAGCCAGCGGCGACCAGTGGATCCTGCCGGTGGGCGGCGGCGTAGGCCGGGTGTTTCGGGTTGGACGTCAGCCGATCAACGCGTCGCTGCAGGCCTACGCGAATGTGGTGAAGCCCGACAACTTTGGTGATGTGACGATCCGTGCTCAGATTCAGTTTCTGTTCCCTCAGCGCTAGGTCAATCCGCTGCTGCAGGGTTGACAACATTGGTCTCTAAAACATTGGGGATGCTCCAGGCCAGGCGCCTGGCGAGATGGCCCTTTTGAACGCGTTTTGATTCTGTACAGCTTGTACAAACCCGCGTAGACAGAACGGCCTGAATAGGCCTGTGCGGCTCATCAGCCTGCTGCGCTGATCGTGTCGCTCCCGAAGTAGGGCACGAGCGCGGCGGGCAGCTTGACGGAGCCATCGACTTGCTGGCCGGTTTCGAGCAGGGCGGCCATGGTGCGGCCCACGGCCAGGCCGCTGCCGTTAAGGGTGTGCACCAGATGGGTGCCCTTGCCCTGCTTGTAGCGGATGGAGGCGCGGCGGGCCTGAAAGTCGTTGCACACCGAGCAGCTGGAGATCTCGCGGTAGGCGCCGGCGCCGGGCAGCCACACTTCGAGGTCGTAGGTGCGGGCGGCGGAGAAGCCCATATCCCCAGTGCAGAGCTCGATCTTGCGGTAAGGAAGCTCGAGACCCTCCAGCACGGCTTCCGCATCGGCGGTGATCTGTTGGTGGGCGGCGGCGGAGTGGTCGGGATGGCAGAACCAGTAGAGCTCCACCTTGTTGAACTGGTGGAGGCGGATCAGGCCGCGGGTGTCGCGCCCGTAGGAGCCGGCTTCGCGGCGGAAGCAGGGGGTGTAGGCGGCGTATTTGAGAGGCAGCTGCTCGGCGGCGATCACCTCATCGCGGTGCAGGGAGGTGATCGGCACCTCGGCGGTGGGGGTGAGCCAGAGGTCGTCGTCGGCGCAGCGGAAGCTCTCCTCGGCGAATTTCGGCAGCTGGCCTGACCCGGTGAGGCTGGCGGAGTTCACCAGGATTGGCGGCATGACCTCCCGGTAGCCCTTGCCGGCGTGGAGGTCGAGCATGAAGCTGATCAGGGCCCGCTCCAGACGGGCGCCGGCGCCCATCAGGGTGATGAAGCGGCTTTGGGCGATGCGCACCGAGCGCTCGGTTTCAAACAGCCCCAAACGCTCGCCGATCTGCCAGTGCTCCTCGAGCGTTTCGCCGGCGGCCGCGATGCGGGGGCTGCCCCAGCGCTTCACCTCAACGTTGTCGGCTTCGGAGCGGCCATCGGGCGCTTCGGGTGAGGGCAGGTTGGGCAGGGCGGCCAGGGCCTCGCGCAACTGCTGCTCCAGGGCCTTCTCCTGCTCCTCGAGGGCGGCCACTTGGTGCTTGGTGGCGTTGCCTTGATCGCGCAGGGCCTGCACCTCGGGACCATTCGGGGCCGATCCGCCCTGGATCAGCTGCCCCACGGCCTTGCCGATGCGGTTGCCCTCAGCCTGCAGGTCACTGCGCTGCTCTTCAAGATCGCGCTCCTGGCGGGCGATCTGCTGCAGGGGGCCGAGGTCGAGCGTCATGCCGCGCCGCCCGAGCTGCTGCGTGATCAGCTCGGGGTTGTCGCGCAGCAGGCGCTGATCCAGCACAGACCCAAGGCAAGTGAACCGAGCCTACGGGGCAAGCTTCTTGGCGATCAACTAGGGCGCGTCAGAGGACTTGCACCACTTCGCTCACCTCGGGGATGGCCTCGCGCAACTTGCGCTCGATGCCCATCTTGAGGGTCATGGTGCTGCTGGGGCAGGAGCCGCAGGCGCCCTGGAGCCGCACCTTCACGATCGGCCCGTCGATCTCCACCACTTCCACGTTGCCGCCATCGGCCATCAGATAGGGGCGCAGCTCATCGAGGGTGCGCTCCACGTTTTCGATCGTGAGGGCGTGGGGGTCGGCGGCGAGATCGGCCTTGGCCGCTTCAGTGTTGGCGGTTTCTGTGGTCATGGCAGGGGCTTGGGTATCCGTTTAGTCGAGCTTAGGAAGGCATCGGGGCTCTGGGGCCTCTCCCTAGGATCGCTTGCATGACAGACGTTCCCGTTCAACGGATCCGCAATTTCTGCATCATCGCCCACATCGACCATGGGAAATCCACCCTGGCCGACCGGCTGCTGCAGGACACCGGCACCGTCGCTGCCCGCGACATGCAGGAGCAGTTCCTCGACAACATGGAGCTGGAGCGCGAACGCGGCATCACCATCAAGCTCCAGGCCGCGCGCATGGAGTACACGGCGGCAGATGGTGAGCCTTACATCCTCAACCTGATCGACACCCCCGGCCACGTTGACTTCTCCTATGAAGTGAGCCGCTCCTTGCAGGCCTGCGAAGGGGCCCTGCTGGTGGTGGATGCCTCCCAGGGGGTGGAAGCCCAAACCCTGGCCAATGTCTATCTGGCGCTGGAAAATGATCTGGAGATCATTCCGGTTCTCAACAAGATCGACCTGCCTGGAGCCGATCCAGACCGCATCGCCGAAGAGATCGAAGCGATCATCGGCCTCGATTGCTCCAATGCCATTCATTGCTCCGCCAAAACCGGCCTGGGCGTGCCCGAGATCCTGCAGGCCGTGGTGGATCGGGTGCCGCCCCCGCCCGACAAGCTGGCTGAGCCGCTGCGAGCACTGATTTTCGACTCCTATTACGACCCCTACCGGGGCGTGATTGTGTACTTCCGGGTGATTTCCGGCTCGATCAGCAAGCGCGACAAGGTGCTGCTGATGGCGTCCAAGAAAACCTACGAGCTCGATGAGGTGGGGGTGATGGCGCCTGATCAGCGCCAGGTGGATTCGCTTCATGCCGGCGAGGTCGGCTATCTCGCCGCGTCGATCAAGGCCGTGGCCGATGCCCGCGTGGGCGACACGATCACGCTGGTGTCCAACCCCGCCGCCGAGCCGCTGCCCGGATACACCGAGGCCAAGCCGATGGTGTTCTGCGGCCTGTTCCCCACCGACGCCGACCAATACCCCGATCTGCGCGAAGCCCTCGACAAGCTGCAGCTTTCCGATGCCGCGCTCAAATACGAGCCCGAAACCAGCAGCGCCATGGGCTTTGGCTTCCGCTGTGGCTTTTTAGGCCTGCTGCACATGGAGATCGTGCAGGAGCGGCTGGAGCGGGAATACAACCTCGACCTGATCGTCACCGCGCCGTCGGTGATCTACCAGGTGAACATGATCGATGGCAGTACCTTGATGGTGGACAATCCCGCCACCCTTCCCGATCCGCAGAAGCGCGAATCGATCGAAGAGCCCTACGTGAAGCTCGAGATCTACACCCCTAACACCTACAACGGCACCTTGATGGAGCTGTGCCAGGAGCGGCGCGGTGAATTCATCGACATGAAATACATCACCACCGACCGGGTGACGTTGCACTACGAGATGCCGCTGGCTGAGGTGGTGACGGACTTCTTCGACCAGATGAAATCGCGCACCAAGGGCTACGCCTCGATGGAATACAGCTTGATCGGCTACCGCAAAAACGAGCTGGTGCGCCTCGATGTGCTGATCAACGCGGAGAAGGCCGACCCGCTCACCACGATCGTGCACCGCGACAAGGCCTATAACGTGGGCAAGGGCTTGGTGGAGAAGCTGAAAGAATTGATTCCTCGGCAGCAGTTCAAGATCCCCATCCAGGCTTCGATTGGCAGCCGCGTGATCGCCTCCGAAAGCATCAGCGCTATGCGCAAGGACGTGTTGGCCAAGTGCTACGGCGGCGACATCTCGCGCAAGAAGAAGCTGCTGCAGAAGCAGGCCAAGGGCAAGAAGCGGATGAAGGCGATGGGCAAGGTGGAGGTGCCCCAAGAGGCCTTCATGGCGGTGCTCAAGCTGAATCAGTAGCTCCCTCTGATGGGCGGCTGTAGGGGCTGTGGGAATGCTGAACGGATCGTTGTGAAACAGGTGCCTCGATGGCCCCGTTACCGCGCTTGCGACCACGGTCTTGCTTTAGCCCTTGCTCTTGCTTTGGCCCCCGCTTTCGACCGGTGCAAGATGGCTTTCTGTTGCCGCTGTCCACCGCCGCATCCCTGCTGTTGATGCTCAGCAGCCTGTCGCTGCAGGCCGCGGCACTCCAATCCCGCAGCCAGGTGAGTGCGGGCCAGCGGTTGCGGCAAGCCGAGGATGGGCTGATGTCGGCGGCCCAGCACCTGCTGGCCGATCCCCTCAGCGTTGACCAACTCGCCGCCCGGGTGGGCGAGACAGGCCAGGTGGGCCCAGTGGCCTACCGGCTGGTGCGGGTTGAGGGCCCCAATTGGCAGGACGCCGCCGAAGTCGGCGCTCTGCAGCGGGGCCGGGCGGTGGCCACGCTGGAGCTGCTGGCCAGTGCTGAACAGCCGCGTCCGCTGCAGGCGGCCTTTGCCTTGGAGCTGAAGCGCCCGGGCGCCGCTGAGGGACTGGTGCCCCCGCAGCTCGTGGCGCTGCGGGAACTTGGCCTGCGGGGTCGTTCCGCCGCGGTGGGGGCGCCATGAACCTGGTGGAAACCCTGGTGGCGTCGGTGATTTTGGTGATCTCGTCGAGTTGTTCCCTGCAGCTCTGGGCCAGCAGCACCCGCTCAGCGGCGGTGGCAGAGCAGCGTCAGCACCTACTGGGGCAGCTGGAGATCGCCCTGCTGGGCAGTCAGGCCCGGCTGACGGCCATGGGGGCCGAGCCCGTGGCGGCGGACTGTGCGGATGCCGCCCGCTGGCTGGCAGTCCATCTGCAATCCCAGCCGCTGGGGGCGGGGTTGAGCCGTGTGGTGAGTGCCGAACCCGGTGCCCTGGTGCGGGTGCAGGTGAGTGCGGCGGAGGTGGGACAGCGGCAGCGCTGGCTGAGCCCGGCGGCCTATGGCCTGTGCGGCCCAAAGGAGCTCACAACGGAGCCCACAACCGCTCCCACAACGGAGGAGCAGACCGATGCAACGCTTTGACACCCGCCCGGCAGACGGCGGCTTCAGCCTGCCGGAGCTTCTGGTTGCCATTGCGGTGCTGGGAATCCTGGCCGTGATGAGCGTTGGCGCCGGCCAGCGCAGCCTGGCGCTGATGCGGGTGGAGTCGACCAGCCGCAGCTTGGCCCTGGGACTGGAGCAGGCGCGCCAGGCGGCCGCACGCCACGGCCAGCCCTGCGCCCTGGCGCTCGGCCCTTCGGGCTGGCGCGAGCCCAGTGGCGGCGGCCTGCCGGTTTGCGGAATCAGCGAAGGCGCTGAGCCGGAGCTTGAGGCGGGCGTGGAGTTGCGGCACAACCTGCCGGCAGCCCTGCGATTTAGCAGC
>JBIPLV010000027.1:0-20966 GCA_044369475.1 Cyanobium sp.
CGACCCTCCTCCACCGCCGCGGGGGCGGCGCTGTGGCTGCCCTGGGTCCAGCTGGTGTAACTGCTGCGGCCCCAGGTGGTGTCGAAGGGGGCGCTGGGCACGGGGCCCCGTGCCAAGGGCGCGTCGCCGCTGTCGTGGCTGGTCAGCAGCCGGATGCGCTTGCCGGGGGCGGGGGGATCCAGCAGGGTGAGGGGGAGCTGCCGGCGGCCCAGGGCCTGCTGCAACCGCTCACGCCAGTCGGCATCGCTGCGGCCCGCATAGGGGTCGTGATCGCTGGTGGGGAGCTCGTCCTGGTCGAAGAGCCAGGGATGGAGCGGGTTGCCCTGCTGTCCTTGGGCCGGCCCCCAGGCCAGCACCAGCAGGAGCCGCGCCCGGGTGGCGGCCACGTAGGCCAGGCGTTCCCGCTCCTGAAGCTCAGCCTGCAACTGGTGCTGCCGGGCCGCAAAACCCGCTCCCCAGTGGCCGTTGAGATGCAGATCGAGCACGGGATCGCTGCCATCGGGCTGCCAGCGCACGCCGATCCGTTGGGGCCCGCGGCCCTCCCCGGGGGCTTGCCAGAGGTAGGGGCAGATCACCATCGGGTATTCCAGCCCCTTGCTGCGGTGCACCGTCACCACCGACACCGCCGCGTCAACCACGTCGCTGTGGGGCTGGTGGTCTTCGGGCACGTCCCGGTCGGGCTCGAGCCGCTGGCGCCGCAGCCAGTCGGCCGCTGCTGCTGGCCCCAGCTTGTCGGCGTGGAGGCGTTCAGCCACCAACGCGGTGCACTGCTGCAGATCGGCCAGCAACCGCCCCCCCAGGTAGAGCCGGGCCAACCCCCGCTGCTCCAGCAGGCTGGCCAGCACCCCCAGCAGTCCGCGGCGGGGCAGCTGGGCTGCCAACAGGGCCAGGCGGGCAGCCAAGGAGCTCCAGTCCTCCGGGCTGGCGCCGGCGATCTGCGCGGCGCTCCAACCCAGCAGGGGGGAGGCGGCCAGCAGCCGCAGCCGGTTGGCCCGGCCGGGCTCGGCCAGGGCATCCAGCAACCGTTGCAGCGCCGTGGCTCCGGCGCTCTCCAGCACATCCCCCTGGCTCACCAGTCGGCTGGCGATGCCGCAGGCCTCCAGATCGCCGCGCAGGGCTTCGGCCTGGCGGTGGGTGCTGACCAGCAGGCAGATGTCGTTGGGGCCCAGTTGCCGGCTCTGGCTTGGCCGTTCCTCTGCCAAACCCCGGTTGAGCAGCTCGGCGGTGAAGCTGGCGATCTGGCCAGGGAGTTGCCGCTCCAGGGCGCTACGGCTGAGAGGTTTCTGGCCGGCCTGGCGCTCCCCGCCCAGCCAGAGCAGCTGCAGGGGGTGCTGGCCCTTGGGCAGCACCAGGCCGGTGTCGTGTTGGCGGGGATGCACCTCCGGCACCGCCAGGCCGCTGCGGCGCAGGCCCGGGCGCATCAGCCCATTCAGCCCGCTGATTAGGGCTTCGCTGGAGCGGTAGTTGTCGATGAGGTTGCTGATGCCACCGGCCTGGCTTGCCGTGGCCCGGGCCCGAAGGTAGGTGGCCAGCTCGCCGCCCCGGAAGCGGTAGATCGCCTGCTTGGGATCACCCACCATCACCAGCCGGTGCCGCTCGGGCTGAAACGCCCGCGAGAGGATCCGCCACTGGATCGGGTCGGTGTCCTGAAATTCATCGATCAGGGCCACCGCATAACGGTCCCCCACCGCCTGCAGCAGCGGCGTGCTGGCCAGGTCCCCCGGGTCGAGACCCTCCAGCAGCTGGGCAAACCCAAGGCGGCCGCTTTGGCGGCGGCGACGGTTGAGTTCGCCCCGGCCCCAGTGGCAGGCGTGCAGCAGCAGGGCCTCCGCTGGCCCATCCAGCAGCTGGGCGATCGCCTCCAGCAGGGGGCGCTCCGGCAGGGACGGCTCCTGGCCCTCGGAGCCGCCACCGGAGCTGCCCTCCGAGCCACGGGCCACCTTGAGGAAGGTGCCGGGGTGGAAGTAGTCGCGCAGCAACCCTCCGGCACCGCCGTGGCGGCCCGCCGTGGCGCCGTAGTCGCCGTTCGAAGGCTGGGCGGCCATCCAGGCCTCCACCAGGCCGCAGCGGTCCTTGGTGGGTTTGGGGCTGTAGGGAGTGGTCGTTTTGACGCCCTGCCCGCGCCACTGGTCTGCCGCGGCGCAAAACGCTGCCTCCAGGGCCCGACCGCGTTCGGCCCAGAGCTGTTGAAACCCACCCCAGGCGTCCGCCCACAGGGCCGTGAGCTGAGGTGCCAGGGGGGCGTCGGCTCGCAGCTGGGGCGGCAGGGGGTCGAGTTGCAGGGCGGGATCGCCATCGAGCTGGCGCAGCAGCTGCTCCAGCACCTCAGGGCCCTGAACCCGCTGCTGCAGCCCCGCCAGCAGGTGGCTCTCCAAGGGCAGCACCTGCCGCTGCCAGTAGTCGTGGGCCACCTGCCGCACCAGGGTGTTCTGGTCGTCTTCGAGTTGCAGCTCGGGGGGCAATCCGGCCTCCAGGGCCTGGCGCTGCAGGGTGCGGCGGCAGAAGCCGTGGATGGTGGTGATGTCGGCGGCATCGAGCTCCTCAAGGGCCAGCAGCAGCCGGGCCCGCAGGGTTTCGGCCCGGGGACGCTGCCGCTCCAGCCAGGCGGCCAGGGTGGGATCGGGGGCCTCCCAGGCCGGATCCTCCAGGCCAGAGAGGGCCAGCTGAAGCCGCTGGCCGATGCGGTCGCGCAGCTCGGCGGCGGCGGCCTCGGTGAAGGTCACCACCAGCAGCTGGCGCAACCCCAGCTCCGCTTCGCTCACGTAGCGCAGCACCAGCTGGGCCAGGGCAAAGGTTTTGCCGGTGCCGGCGCTGGCTTCCAGCAGCCGAATGCCGGGTTCCAGGGGAAACCCATTGGCCTCGAAGGCCTGCTCGGGCAGGGGGGGCTGCGTCATACCAGCCGCTCCCGCAGCGGACCTAGCAACACCGCCGCCTGCTCGGCCACCAGGCCGCTGGCCAGAAGGGCACTGCCGCTGAGGTCGGCGCCGAAGCAGAGCGTCTGCTCGGGCTCCTGGCGTTCGCCGCGCACCAGGGCACTGCCCTCCCAGGTGTCGATGGCCCGCCCTTCCCCCTTCTCCAACAGCATCCAGCCCGTTTCTGGGGGCACCGGCCAACAACGTTGGCGCCACTGCTCGCGCAGGTCCGCCAGTCGCTCCAGTTCCGTTCGGGCGGTGTCGCGATCCGGGGCCGTCAGGCGCAGGGCCACGTTGAACTCCTGGTCGCTGCGGGCCACGAGCACCCCGCCAGCCGGCGCCTGGTCGGCGGCCGAGGCCAGCAGCAGGGCCAGCCACAGCTCCAGCCGCTGGCGGTAGCGGGGCCTGGCCGTGTGCAGCAGCAGCAGCGAGGAGCCCCGCCACAGCAACTCCTGCTGCCAGGTGTGCCATGTGGCCAGCCGGCGGCGCTCAGTCCCCAGGGCCTCGAGGCTCTGCTGCAGGCTGCGCCAGCGATGGCTGAGGCCACGGGCTTCCAGCTCTCCGGCCGCCAGGGGGGGCAGCAGGCCCTGTCCGCGGTGACGCTCCAACCAGCTACCCGGCTCATCCAGGGGCGTGTCAGCGGGGTTGTCGAGGGCCTGGCGCAGCAGCGCCGCCCGATGGCGTTCGTCGAGGCTGAGGGGCTCGAGATCGTCGAGGCTGTCGGCCCACTCCCGGGGCCGCAGCCCTAGGTTCGCCAGCCAGTTGGCCTGGGGGGCCTGCAGCCAGTCGCGCAGGTCGCTGTAGGCGTCAGTGTCCTGGTGGGGAGTCCTCTCGTTGGGACTGGTCTCGCTGGGACTGGTCTCTTTGGGGGCGTTCTCGCTTGGAGCCGTGCTGGCGGCGAGGGGTCGGGGCGCCTCCAGCGCGCCGCCCTCCGGTTGATCGCACTGTTGATCGAGCAGTTGGCGGGCCTCCAGCAGGCGCCGGTCGCAGCTGCCGGGTGGCCGCTCACCGATGGGCTGGAAATTGGCCCGGTCGAGGGGGTTGGCGGGGTGCTCCACCACCAGCCCCTGGCCCTGGCAGGGCAGTTGCCCTTGCAGCCATTCGAGCCACTGGCGCACCGGCGTGGCCGGCGGCAACTCTTCCCCCTTGCGCGGGTCGCGGCTGCTCCAGGTCACGAGCAGGTGGTCGCGGGCCGAGAGCAGGGCCTCCAGCAGCACGTAGCGGTCCTGGTCGGCCGGGTTGGGGTCGCCCAGCTGCCGCTGCTGCTCGAGCAGGTGGAAGCCGGGCCGCTGGCGTTGGCGCGGGTAGGCGCCCGCATCCAGGCCCATCAGCACCACCACCCGGTGGGGAATGGCCCGCATCGGCTCCAGGGCGCTGATGGTGAGGGCGCCGCTGCGGTGACCGAAGCGGCCCGAATCGGCCGCCAGCCGTTCATCGAGCACGGCGGCCACCACCGGTGCGGCGAGCTCCAGCACGCAACCGGCGGCGGCCTGCTGCCAGGCGTCGATGGCGGCCAGCACCAGAGGCAGCTCCCAGCTCTGATCGCCGCCTTCACCAAACAGATCCGCCAGCAGGCCCCGCAGGCAGCTGGCCCAGGCCTCGCAGCGTCGCGGTCGCCGCAGCTCCTTTAGCCAGTAGCGCAGCCGTGTGAGCAGGTGCAGCCAGCGGCCGAGCAGCTCCAGCCCCTCACCGCAGGCCAGTGGGGCAGTGTCGGCTGGGGCCAGGCCGGGTTCCTCGGGCAACACCAGCCCCAGCAGCATCCGGTCGATGGCCCAGGCCAGGCTGCCGCTGGCCAGCCCGCCGCGCTCCGCGGCATCCAGGCCCCAGCGGAAGCCGCAGCGCTGCAGCAGCGGATGCAGGGCCGCCATCTCGGCGCCGCTGAGCTGGAAGTGCTCCTGCAGCGCCGGACTCTCCAGCAGGGTTTCCAGGGCCGAGGCGGTGAACCGCTCTCCCGCCAACGCCAGCAACTCCAGCAGGCTGCGGCTGAGGCTCGCCTCGCTCTGCTGGCTGCGGTCGGTGAGGCGCCACGGCAGCTCCACCCCGGTGGCCTCGCTGTCGCCAAACACGGCCGCCACCAGCGGCGCCAGGCGATCCACCTGGGGCGTCATCACCAGCACATCCCGGGGTTGGAGCGTGGCGTCGGCTGCGAGCAGCTGCAGGATCCGGTCGCGCACGATCTGCACCTGGCGCAGGGGACCGGGGCAGCGATGGAACTCCAGGGAGCGATCTCCCGTCGCCCGCTGCAGCCGGGGTTGTTCAGCCGGATCCGCCAGTTGTTGCTGCAGCTGATGCAGCAGGGGTGCCGGCCCCGGGCCGCCATGGGCCGCGGCGGGCGCGAAAAACAGGTCCTTTTCCGCCCACTGGCCCTGGTGGCTCTCGCCACTGCCCTCGAGCAACTGCTGGAATTCGCCGCCCAGCCGGCCGAAGCGGGCTTCCAGTCCCGAGGCCTGCAGCAGCCAATCGCCATCGAGGGGCTGGCGCAGGGCGATGGCATCGCTGAGCAGCTGGCGGCGGCTGGTGCAGCGCTGCCACAGGTCGCGGCAGGGGGTGAGCAAATACAGGTCCACCTGGGTGTGCAGGCCCAGGGCCTGGAGCAGCTCCACCTGGATCGGCGCCAGGCTGCTGAGCCCAAACAGGCGCAGGGGGTTCGGCAGGCTCCCCGCTGGTGGTGGGTTCTGCTGCAGCTGGGCGATGGCGTCGCGCACCCGCAGGCCAAAGGGCTTCACTCCCAGTCGCTCGCGCAACAACGTCACCAGTCGCCGTTGCCAGGCCTGCTCGGGGGGTAGGGGTGTCGGCTCGGTTCCGTGCCACCAGGCTGCCACCAGGTCGGGCCGATACAGACCCGCGTCGTCGAGGGCATCGGCGATGCTGCGGCCCAGCTGCCACTGGGCCAGGTCCAGTTGCCGGCCGCTGCTCTGGCGGTGGCTCCACCAGTGGCGCAGGGCCTCGGCCTCAGGCTGCTGGAGCAGCTCGGGCAGCAGCTCCAGCACGGGCCACACCAGTTGGTTGGCGCGCCAGGGATCTTGGTCGCCGGGGGCATCGCCCAGCACCACATTGACGATCTGGCGCAGCTGGCTGCCGGGAAACGGGTAGCGGATGTTTGCAGCGATTCCCCCCAGGTGCACGGCCAGCTGTTCGCCCAGCCAGCGGCTGGTGGGCCAGGTGTTGACCACCACCTGCACCGAGGCGAAGGGGTCCGGTGGATTCAGCCGCAGCTGGGCGGCCAGCAGTTCGGCCAGGTGTTCAGCCCGGTTGCCCCGGAAGACGGTGAGCAAGGGGTGGGCTCAGCGGTGGGCCATCAGGGCAGGCAGCCCGCCAGCTGCTTGCTGAAGGGCGTGAGCCTGCGGTCGCGCAGGCCTGGCACGGCATGGATGGCGCCGGTTTCAGGGCAATAGGCGGAGAGCTCGCCGCCATAGCAGGCGCCGGTGTCGACCATCACGATCTGCCCGAGGCGTCGCACCTGGGGGCCAGGAGTGTGGCCGATCACCACCTCGCCGAAGCGGCCGTCATAGGACTGCCAGAAGGGCATGCGGATGCTGAGATCCGGCTCCCAGGTGGTGGGATCGAAGCCGGCGTGGGTGGCCACCCAGCCAGGGCTGCCATAGCAGCAGGGGAGCTGTTCCAGCCGCTCCTGCCAGAGGCGGGTATGGCGATCACCGAGCTGGCGGTAAGTGTCACAGCCAGCCAGGGCCCGGTGGGCCATCCAGTTGCCCTGACGCAGGGCTTCCACCAGATCGGCCTCATGGTTGCCCTTGAGCCACACGGCCCGGCCGGAATTCACCAGCCCCCAGGCCAGCTCCATGGTGCGGCGGATCTGGGGGCCGCGGTTGATCACATCGCCGCAGAGCACCAGCCGGTCGTTGGGCGGCAGCTCGGCCACCAACTGTTTCAGGGAGTCAGCACAGCCATGGACGTCCCCGATCACCCAGTGGTGGCAGGTCCGTGAGGGGGACGTCATCAGTCCATCGCGTTAAGACCAGTCTTGCCTCCCCACCCGCTTCTTGTCAGCCCCCCCCTAACCGTCCCCCGGCCAACGCTGGTACGGTCGCTCCAGCGAGGTGTCCAGCCGATGAACCCAGCGTCCTTATCGGTTGGGCAGCGGGTGAATGCCCTGGTCAAGGCCCTCAACGGCGCCAAGCGCACCAATGAAGCGTTGGCGCGGTGCAGCAACGGCGAGGAGATGCTCGATGTGTTGCTCGATGCTTCCGCCAAGCTCGGCTTGGGGCTGACCCGCCAGCAACTGGCGAACACCCCACCAATCCGCGACTGGGTGTGGTGGAAGAACAAGGAAGCCCTGCTCACCATTGGCGACAACAAGCCCCGCTACCAACAGGATGGCGGTCAGGGAGGCGCCGATGACGCGGCGCCGCGCAAACGCTTCCTGGGGCTCTTCTAGGCGGCGCTGGCGAGGGCGTCGGGGATGGAGGCACTGGGGGCTTCAAAGCGACCGGTGGCCACAAATTCCAGCCGCAGCTTCAGGAAGGTGATGAATTTCTCATCGGTGGACACCACCGCCGCTGCCGGCCGTGGGATGGCGCTGGCGATCGGTTCCAGTTCGTCGGCCTCCAGGAAAGCCGGCCGTTTCACCAGCCAGAAATCAATGGCCTTGCCCTGCTCGCCGTAATGGCGCACCCGCTCCCGCAGCACCTCCTCGAGCGGCTCCTCGACGGTGAGGAACGCTTCGCTGGCGGCAATGAAGTGGTGGGTGGTCATGGTTGGCGGCTGCCGAACAGGGGGTCGCGGCGCGGATTCTGAATCAACGCCTTCATCTGCCGCACCGCCTGCTCCAATCCCACCGCCAGGGCCCGGGCCACGATCGTGTGGCCGATGTTCAGCTCCTCCATCCCCTCGATCGCTGCCACCGGCTCCACGTTTTGGTAGGTGAGCCCGTGGCCGGCGTTGACCCGCAGGCCGAGGCTGCGGGCGATGAAGCTGCCCTCGCTCAGCCGGGCGAGCTCGCGCGGCTGGGTGTCCCAGCTGGCTTCGGCATAGGTGCCGGTGTGGAGTTCCACCCAGCGGGCGCCGGTGGCGCGGCAGGCCTCGAGCTGGGGAGTGTCGGCATCCACAAACAGGCTCACGCCGATGCCGGCGCCTTGCAACTGGCTCACCAGGTTGGTGAGGGCCGCCTGCTGGCCGGCCACATCTAGGCCGCCCTCGGTGGTCACCTCCTGGCGCTTCTCCGGCACCAGGGTCACCATGTCGGGCTTGATCCGCAGGGCAATCGCCCCCATCTCTGCTGTGGCGGCCATCTCCAGGTTGAGGCGGCTGCGCACCGTCTGGCGCAGCAGCTCCACGTCGCGGTCTTGGATGTGGCGCCGGTCTTCGCGAAGGTGCACGGTGATGCCATCGGCGCCGCCCAGTTCGGCCAGCAGGGCAAAGCTCACCGGATCGGGCTCCACCGTGCGGCGGGCCTGGCGCACATTGGCGATGTGGTCGATGTTGACGCCGAGGCTGGCCATGGCTGGGGGGTCGGATAAGCGGGAAGACTGCGCCGAAATCCTATGGAGGGCCCTGGACAGGTGGTCCCTGGACGCCGGCCTAACTGCCCGCAGCACGGTCAAGGCGGCAGCTGATGCCCTTAGCGTCAAAGACGTCGTGGTTGACCTGGTTGTTGGCGGCGCAATCGGTTCCTTCGGTTTCTCTCCTCCAGGTGCGGGAACGGGGGCTCTGCAACGGCATCAGCCCCTGGCTGTCGCCGCTGGCCATGGTGGCCAGTCAGGACATCGCTCTGCGCCTGTTCTTTCGCCACATTCAGGTGCGGGGCCGTGAGCATCTGCCGAGCGCAGGCCCCGTGCTGCTGGCCCCCACCCATCGGGCCCGCTGGGATGCCTTTTTGCTGCCCCATGCCGCCGGCCGCCGCGTCACCGGTCGGGATTGCCGGTTCATGGTCACCGTGGATGAGATGCGCGGCCTGCAGGGCTGGTTCTTGCATCGTCTGGGCTGCTTTCCGGTCAACCAGACCCGCCCCTCGATGGCCAGCCTGCGCTATGCCGTCGACCTGCTCGCCGGCGGCCAACAGCTGGTGGTGTTTCCCGAGGGCCGTATCCAACGGGAATCCTCGCCCCTGCGCCTGCACCAGGGCCTGGCCCGCCTCACCTTGCTGGCGGCGGGCCGGGGGGTGGTGGTGCCGGTGGTGCCGGTGGGCCTCGCCTACAGCCACAGCCTGCCCCGTTGGCGCGACCGGGCAGCGCTCTGCTTCGGACCATCGCTCACCCTGGACGGTCAGGGACGGGAGGCGGCGATCGCCTTCACCGATCACCTCACCGTTGCGCTGCAGCAGGCTGAAACCCAGGCGCGAGAGGCGCTTGGTCTGGCCCCCTAGAGTTTTCGAGTCTGTGTTTGCTGGTTGTGCGTAGGACGTCCCGCTTGATCTGCGGTTCCGTGTTGGCTGGTTTGGCCCTTGCGGCCCCCCTGGCTCCGGCAGCGGTGCACGCCCAACAGGAGCCCCAGAAGGCCCTGGAGTCATCGGGCAGTCCCTTCAATCTGGAGGCCGTGCGCACCCTGCTGGCGCGGGGTGATGCCGCTGCCGCCAGCGGCAACCTGGCTGAGGCCCGCAAGCTCTACGACCAGGCCCGCGACGCCTGCCGCCGTCTGCTGGGCTTCTACCGCGACCTGAGTGGCTCGTTCCGGGGCCTGGATGCCCGCATCCCCCGGGAAATGGATCAGAAGGGCCGCGAGGCCCTGGAAACCATGGCCCAGGCCAACCTTCGCCTGGCTGCTGTGTTCCGCCGCCAGAACCAGCCAGAAGTGGCAGTGCCGCTGCTGGTGGAAGTGGTGAAGGTGATGACCCCGGCCAATCCCGAGGGCCGTAAGGCCTATCAAAACCTGGTGGAAATCGGTTTTGCCGCCACTCCCTACACCGCCGGGGCCGCGGCGACACCGGGCAACTGAGGCCTTTAGATTTCCGACTGCTCGCTGCAACACCGGCTTGATGGTGCATCCCGATCAGGTGAAAGCCGCCATTACCCAGGCCCTTCCCGATGCCTGCGTGAACGTGGAAGACCTCACCGGTGGTGGTGACCACCTCCAAGTGACGGTTGTCTCCTCGGCGTTCAACGGCCTCACCCGGGTGAAGCAGCACCAACTCGTCTACGGCGCCCTGCGCCAGGAATTGGCCAGCGAAGCGATCCACGCCCTGGCCCTGCAAACCTCCACTCCCGCCTGAGTCCATGGACGCCACCACCCGTCAACGCATCGAGGAGCTGCTTGCCAGCAGTCCTGTTTTTGTGTTCATGAAGGGCAACAAGCTGATGCCCCAGTGCGGCTTCTCCAACAACGTCGTGCAGATCCTGCACGCGGCAGGTGTGCCGTTCGAAACCTTTGACGTGCTCTCCGACGGGGACATCCGTCAGGGCATCAAGGAGTTTTCCGAGTGGCCCACCATCCCCCAGGTGTATGTCAAAGGGGAATTCATCGGCGGCTCCGACATCCTGATCGAGATGTACAACTCGGGTGAGTTGCGCGAAAAGCTCGAGATCGCCCTGGCCAGTTGAACCAGGCGGGGAACGGGCTGCCGCTGCTCGTTAGTAGCGGCCTGATTCGTAGAGGCTGCGGGGATCGCCATCTGGCCCAACGAAGCTGGAGGGATCCAGGATCCAGCGGTCGATCAACTCCTCGAGCCGCCGCTGGGTGAGTGGATCGAGCACAGCCGTGCGCCGCAGGGCGTGGAGGTAGCCATCGGCATAGAGGCGCAGTTCCGCTGGGCTGTGGAAGCGATGGGCCAGCTCCTGGCAGGCATCGCACAGCGACTGGAAGTGGCGGATGGCTTCGGGGTGCTGGAGCGCGGTCATGGGGTCATCAACCCTGAGGCCATTCTGGCCCTCGAGGCCAGGGGGTGCGATCGGACGTTTCGCCAACACCCGAAAATGCCGCCAACATCAGGCGGATCGAACAACCGCATCGCCTGATACGCGGCTCTACTGGCCGGCACGGTTAGCCTTGGCGTCATTGACAACTGTCACCCCATCAGCTCAACCCCGCCGCCACCGTCATCCAGCCTGTCAACGAGCCGGCCAGCTAGCCCCAAGGCTCCCCCGTCTGGAACGCAGCCCCATCGGGTGCTGGTGGTGGATCCGCACGCCACCCTGCGCACGGTCCTGGCGCAACGCTTGCGCCAGGACGGCCTCCTGGCGGCGGCCGTGGCCACCGCCCGCGAAGCCCTGGAGGTGTGCCAAGACCAATCACCGGATCTGCTGATCAGCGCCGAACTGTTGGATGAGAGCTCGGCCCTGCGCTTGGCGGCACAGCTGCGCTGCCCGGTGATGGTGCTCACCGCCCGCACTGGCTCGGAGCCGGTGGTCACCCTGCTCGATGCCGGTGCCGACGACGTGCTGCGCAAGCCCTTTGGCCTCGAGGAGCTCGCGGCCCGCTGCCGCACCCTGCTGCGCCGCAGCGGCACAGGCCTGCAGGAACGGGTGTGCGTGGGGCCACTGGAGGTGCATGTGTTGCTGCGCCAGGTGACTCTGCGTGACCAACCGGTGGAGCTGAGCCCCCGGGAATTTGCGTTGCTCTGTGCCCTGTTGATGCCCCCCGGGGTGGTGCGCAGCCGCCAGGAGTTGTTGCGGATGGCCTGGCCACCGTTCAGCGGCGGCCCCCGCTCGGTGGACACCCAGGTGCTCACCCTCCGCCGCAAGCTTGAGCAGGCCGGTTTGGGCGAGGGTGGCGGCATCGAGACGATGCGCCAGCAGGGTTATCGCTTCAGCCTCGAAACCCTGCCCGAACCTGCTACCGAGGACGAGCCCGCCCGCCAGCCGCTCAACAGCGTGGCCTGATCGGCCGCCCAGCAGCAACCATCCGCGCCCTGCTTAGCGCTGGGCCAGGCCCCAGGCGAGCTCTCCCAGCACCATGGTTCCGCTGAGTCCGGCCAGGAGCTGGTAGGTCCAAGGTGGACTGATCCGGCCGACGGCGCTGGTGTCGAGGCCTGTTTCCTGGCTGAAGCGGCCGAGAAACGCCTCGAAGGCGGCAACCCGCTGCGGCAGGAGGAAGGCCGATTCGTCCTCGCTCTGCACGTAAAACACTCGGCCCCCCTGGCTGGTGGCCACCGGCGTGAGTCCGCGGATCGAGGCCCACGGCAGGCTCCAGCCGCGCCGCAGCAGCCAGCGGCACCAGCCGGGATGGCCGACGCGGATCCCCTCGGCGTTCAGTTCCACCGCTTCACTGGTGGCGGCCAGCACGAGGGCGAGCCCGAGGGGCAGGGCCAGCCAGAGCGCCACCTTCAGCTCCGGGGGGGCCAGCCAGGGCAGGGGTGCCACCAGGGCGAGGTAGAGCGCGATCAGGGTGAAGCGGATCAGCGGCGCCATCGGGTAGCGCGCAGGGGCGTCCGCCTGGGGGGTGCTCATCGGTCTTCGGGGGAGCCTGGCAGCGGTTCAAGCAATGCGGGTGGCTGGTAGCGGCCGCTGAACACCTCCTGCTCCCGGCCCTTCCAGAACTCACCCAGGCGCATCAGGTCGGCATGGGCCTCCTGCAGGCTGGCCAGGTAGGCGTCGGGATCCATGCTGTCCTTGGCCTCTTTCAACTTGGTGAGCCGCAGCAGCTGCAGCATCCAGGGCTTGCCGAGCTCGCCCCGCTGCTCCAGATAGCGGGCCAGGTCTGCTGAGCTGGGAGTCGGGGAGCTGGGGCTGGGGGAGTTGGGCATGGAGCAGGAAAACGGCCGCTCAAGCAAGGCTATGAAGCGACTCAGGTGAGCGTGGGGCGGTGATCCGACATCGCTCAAGCCGGAAGCGACCAGGGATTGAGCCCCAGGTCGGCGCCGATGCGGTGGGCGCAGGCGAAGCCGCTGAAGGCCACCGCATTCAGCCCCTGGCCGGGGAAGCATGAATCGCCCACGCAGTAGAGGTGCTGGAGTCCGGTGCGGTTGAAGGGCATCGGCAGCAGTCCTGGCAGCCGCAGCGCCGGAATCGGGCCGTAGCTGCCGCCCATGCGGCCGAGGAAGCGGCGGTGGGAGCGGGGGG
Organism: Cyanobium sp.; assembly: GCA_044369475.1. Taxonomy (GTDB): domain Bacteria; phylum Cyanobacteriota; class Cyanobacteriia; order PCC-6307; family Cyanobiaceae; genus Cyanobium_A. The sequence continues at coordinate 12,863 of JBIPLV010000027.1, forward strand.
TGCCGATTTCCTGGTGGCGGATGGCGCCCTTCAGGCCCGGCAGGATCGCCTCTAGGCGGGTGATGAGCCGCGCCGCGTCGGCTTCTTTCTTGGCGCGGTAGGCCGAGGGAGAGAGCCCCTGCCAGTGCTCCATGGAGCTCGGGGTGAAGGTGTGCAGGATGTGGCGGCCTGCTGGGGCCAGGGAGGGATCGAGCAGGGTCGGCATCGAGACGAACACCACCCCCTGTTCGGCCTCCATCTCCTCCCAGAGCTCCAGCAGCAGGTGGTGGCAGTGGAAGCCGTCGGGGACCACGGCGGCATCGATGCCCAGGTGCAGCGACAGAAACGAGGGCGAGGGCTTGTAGCGCCGTCTCCAGGTGGTTTCGGCCTTGGGGGTGTGGGCGGCATCCACCAGCGGCCGCGCCATGGCTCCCTCGCTGCCGTGATCGCCAGCAAACGTGTCCCAGCGGGTGGCGTTGCTCACCACCCGGCGGGCGCGGATCGTTTCGCCGCTGGCCAGTTTCACACCCACAGCCTGGCCCGAAGAGCCTTCGCCCTCGGTCAGCACCTGGGTGACGCGCGCCCCGTAGCGGATGGCGCCGCCATGGGCTTCCAGACCGGCCACCAGCTTCTCGGCGATCACCCCAACCCCTCCTTTGGGGTAGTTGATGCCGCCGGCATGGCGATCGGAGAACACCATCCCCGCATTGATCATCGGCGTGAGATCCGCGGGCATCACGCTCCAGCAGAAGCACTCCATGTCGATGAACTTGAGCAGGGCGGGATCCTTGATGTGGGTGCGGGCCACATCGCCCACGTTCACCGGCAGCCAGCGGGCCAGACCCAGGCAGGCGAGCGGCGCTCGGAAGAACACTTTGGCCAGATAGGCAGGATCCTCGAGCGACAGCAGCGGCATCGCATCAAGGCAGTTGAACACCTGCCAGCAGGTGTCGTAGAAGGCGCGGATGCCCGTGGCCTCATGGGGGAACAGGGCGGTGAGATCGGCGATGAAGCGCTCGTAATCGCGGTCCACCGCCACGTTCAGGCCGCCGGGCAGGTGGTATTCGAGCTGGGCCGGGTCGGGTGCCGTGGCGCAGTGCTGGCCTACATCGGATAGGGCGCGGGTGAGCAGGTTGGTGTGCCCCTTCTCGCCGAAGCCGAAGATCATCGAGGCACCCACGTCGAAGGTGTAGCCCTCGCGCTTGAAACTTCCCCCCGAGCCCCCGGGGATCAGGTAGCGCTCGAGCACCAGCACCGTTGCCCCCTTGGCGGCCAGTTGGGAGGCGGTGACCAGGCCGCCGATACCCGAGCCGATCACGATCACATCCCAGGTGCGGGCGGGGGCGGTGGTCACCGGAGGGCAGCGGCAGGTGCGGCCGACCCTAGGAAGGGGGCCAGATCCGCCAGCGCCCGATCGCGGTAAGCGCCATAGCGTTCCCGCTTGCCCTGGATCCGGGTGGGCAGCTCCGGCAGCAAGCCAAAATTGGGGGGCATCGGTTGGAATCCGCCCCGTTTGCCTTTGCCGCCGCAGGGGGCCTCGGCAATGAAATGGGTGAGGGCGCCGATCATGGTGGTGGGTGGCAGCTGGATCGGCGCCTGGCCTAGGGCCAGGCGAGCGGCGTTGGTGCCGGCCAGCCAGCCGCCGGCCACCGCCGCGGCGTAACCCTCGGTGCCGGTGAGTTGGCCCGCAGCCAGCAGGGTGGGCTGGCTGCGGAACTGCAGGGTGGCATCGAGCAGCTGGGGCGATTCCAGGAAGGTGTTGCGGTGCATCACGCCGAAGCGCACGAATTCGGCCTTCTCCAGCCCCGGGATTAGCCGCAGCACCCGCTTCTGCTCGCCCCACTTGAGGTTGGTCTGGAAGCCCACCAGGTTCCAGAGGCGGCCGTCTTTGTCTTCCTGGCGCAGCTGCACCACCGCATAGGCCCGCTTGGCGCGGCGCACGTCGCGGTCGTTCACATCACCCCAGCGGGGATCCCAGAGGCCGATCGGCTTGAGCGGGCCGTAGCGCATGGTGTCTTCGCCGCGGCGGGCGAGCTCCTCGATCGGCAGGCAGCCCTCGAAGAAATGGGCGCTCTCCTGCTCGAAATCTTTGAGCTCGGCCTGTTCGGCATTCAGGAGCTCCTGCCGAAAGGCCAGAAATTGATCCTGATCCATCGGGCAGTTGATGTAGTCAGCGTCGCCCTTGTCGTAGCGGCTCGCTCGGAAGGCCACCGACAGATCGATGCTCTCCCCTTCCACGATCGGACTGGCCGCATCGAAGAAGTGGCAGTCGGCGCGGCCGGTGAAGGCCCGCAGCTGCTCGGCCAGGGGCTCACTGGTGAGCGGCCCGGTGGCCAGCACGGCGATCTCACCTGGCCGCGGCAGCTCAGTGTGCTCGCGCCGCTCCACCGTCACCAGCGGGTGCTGCTCGAGTGCGGCAGTGAGGGCGGCGCTGTAGCGGCCCCGGTCGACCGCCAAGGCGCCACCGGCGGGCACCGCATGGGCATCGGCGGTGCTGATCACCAGGGAGCCCAGCCGGCGCAGCTCCTCCTGCAGCAGTCCGGCCGCCCGGTCGCTGCTCAGGGCGCCAAAGCTGTTGCTGCACACCAGCTCGGCGAATTCAGCGCTGTGGTGGGCAGGGGAGCGCCGCACCGGACGCATCTCCACCAGCCGCACCGGGAGGCCGGCGGCCGCGATCTGCCAAGCCGCTTCAGTGCCGGCGAGGCCGGCACCGACCACTAACACCATGGGCTTGCAGGGCGCCTCAGGGGGAACAGGTTCAGGCGCGGGCGCGCTTGAGCATCAGCTGCAGTTGACCCACGGCGGCGCGGCCGATGTGGAACACGGCCCAGCTCGCGGCCAGAAGGATGGGAGCGGCAACCAGCACCAGCCGTGCGTCCATGGAAGGCAGAGAAACAAGATCGAGTGATCTTAAGGAGTTTGCCCTGTCTGCGGTTCGCCAGAGCCTGGATTTGTCGTCATCCGTTTCCCCGTGCGGCCCGGGCATGGGCCTCAGCGAGCTGTCGGTAGCGGCGGGCATGCTGGCGCTGCTCGGCCTGGGCTTCGGCACTGAGCTCGCGCTTCACCTGGGCCGGCGCCCCCATCACCAGGGCGCCGGGAGGCACGTCGCGGGTCACCACCGACCCCGCCGCCACCAGGGCTCCTGCTCCCACGGTCACCCCGTTCAGCACGATGGCGCCGATGCCGATCAGGCAGCCGTCTTCGAGGGTGGCGCCGTGCACCACGGCACGGTGGCCGATGGTGACGTCGCTGCCGATGGTCACCGGCTGATCCGGATCGCCGTGCAGCACGGCGCCGTCCTGCACGTTGCTGCCCTCGCCCACCACGATCGGGCAGACATCACCGCGGGCTACGGCGGTGGGCCACAGGCTGACGCCGGCCGCGAGCCGCACATTACCGATCACCACGGCGGAATCGGCCACCCAGGCCCCGGGATCGATGCGAGGCTCGGGCCAACTGGTGCACCAGGGATCGCTGCTCATCCGTCGTACCAGCACGTTCGGGCATTCTCCCGGCTGGCACCGGCCCCTTGGAGGAGGTCGCCGCTGGGTGATACGTTCCATTGGTGCCCAACGGGCGCGGGTCGCTAGCTCAGCGGTAGAGCACTCGGCTTTTAACCGATTGGTCCTGAGTTCGAATCTCAGGCGACCCATCTCATCAGTGTGGTTCTGGAGTGAAGTTCCGGCCGGTCTGACGGTTCCGACTCCGCCGATGGTGGGCTGTTTTGCGGCTGATCATTACCAACTGCCTGTCCCCTGGTTCCGCTGTGCCCAGCACAAGCCACCCGCCATCATTCCCCATCAGCACCGCAGGCCGCTTCATGAAGTTGGATCTTCATTGGTGAAGAGCCGTTGCGGCCATGCGTCCCGGGGTTGTCAGCAGCTGCTGACGGCGCGATGGTGTGGACATCGGGATTCGGAGGCTCCACTGATGGAAGACACCCCCCCTGAGCAGTCATCAGGAGCCCGCTGACGATCCGGCCCCTGCTCCAACACTCTCGACGGATCTCTGACGTCCTTCGGCTTGACGCCTCCACTGCACCGCCTGAGGTGCCCCGGATGCAATCAGGACGTCCCACTTGTCACCTGGCCCCAGGTGCCAGCGCCGGCAGCTCCGACCACAACCGAAGATTCTCAGATCGCCTGATCTGAATTCCAAGCAAAAACCTCGCGCAGCTGCGCCCGCACCCCCGAGGTTCGGCACCACTGCTGAGCAGACAATCGCCCGGGGCCCATGCTCCGGGCTTTGCTGCGTTGGGGCTTTGCTGCGTTGGAGGAGTGTTGCGTCGGCGGGTTGTGACGGCTGGGGCCGGCCAGCGTTCCTAGCGTTAGGAGAGCCAGGGAGGGATCCCGTGCCGGCGTCGCCAGAGATTGGGGCAGATGCGATCGAGCGCCGGGCCCGGGATCTGTTGGCCCAGCTGAGCAGCGCTGAGAAGCTCGCCCTGCTGGAGGGGGACACCGACTTCTGGCCGGGCATGGTCGATATCGCCAGCCGTGATGCCTCCCACGTGCATCCCTGGCCGGCGGGAGCTGTCCCCCGGCTGGCACTGGCGGGGCTGCAATTTGTCGATGGCCCCCGAGGGGTGGTGCTCAAGGGCGGAGCCACCACCTTCCCGCCGCCGATTGCCCGCGGCGCCTGCTGGGACGTCGACCTCGAGGAGCGGATCGGCGCGGCCATGGCTCGGGAAGCCCGCGCCTTTGGTGCCAACTGGCTGGCGGCGGTGTGCGTCAACCTGTTGCGCCACCCCGGCTGGGGCAGGGCCCAGGAGACCTACGGCGAGGATCCGGTGCTGCTTGGGGCCCTGGGGGCGGCGATGACCCGCGGCATCCAGCGCCATGCAGTGGCCTGCGTCAAGCATTTCGCCCTCAACTCGATCGATCGCTCCCGCTTCCTGGTGGATGTGCAGGTGAGTGAGCGGGTGCTGCACGAGCTCTATCTGCCTCACTTTCGCGACTGCGTCGAGGCCGGGGCGGGATCGGTGATGAGCGCCTACAACCAGGTGAACGGCGCGTGGTGCGGTCAGCACCCGGAGCTGCTGACGACGATCCTCAAGCGGCGCTGGGGGTTTCGCGGCTTTGTGGTGACCGACTTCATCTTTGGCGTGCGGGATGGGCTGGCGGCGGTGCTGGCTGGTCAAGACCTGGAGATGCCCTTTCGAATGGTGTTTGCGGGTTGTTTGGAGGCAGCCCTGGCCGATGGCCGGCTGCCGCTGGATCGGCTCGATGACGCCGTGCTTCGCCAGCTGCGGGTGCAGCTGGCCGTGCCCCAGGGCTCCTATCCCGCCAGCCTGCGCGGTTGTGCGGAGCATCGGGCCCTGGCGAGGGAGGCGGCCACCAAGGCGATCGTGCTGCTGAAAAATCAGGCTCCAGGGAATGCCCCATCCGGTGCGCAGCCCCTGCTCCCGCTGGATCCGGGCCGGTTGTTGGCGGTGATTGGCTCCTTGGCTGCCGTGGCCAACCTGGGCGATCGCGGCTCCTCCGACACCCGGCCCGAGCTGGGGGCGGTGGTGACGCCCCTGCAGGGCCTGCAGGCCGCCGCCGCACTGGGCGCCGTGCGTCACGCCAGCGGTGAGCGCCTCCAGGATGCCGTGGCCCTCGCCGCCGACTGTGACGCGGCGCTACTGGTGGTCGGGCTCGACTGGCGCCTAGAGGGGGAGCACATCCACCCCGGTGACATTGCGCCGATCCTGCGCCAGATGCCCCCGCCCCATCCGTTGCTGCAGCGCTGGTGGCCGCCGGTGGCCCGGGCCATTGCGGCCATCACCAGCTACGGCTCGGCCCGCGAGGGGGGGGACTTCGCCTCGGGCGATCGCACCGATCTGGCGCTGCCCGCCGAGCAGGTGGCCTTGATCCAGGCCGTGGTGGCAGCGAACCCCCGCACGGTGGTGGTGTTGATGGGCGGCGGCGCGATCCTGATGGAGGCCTGGCGCCAAGCAGTGCCGGCGATCCTGCTGCTTTGGTATCAGGGCCAGCGGGGCGGGCAGGCCCTGGCTGATGTGGTGTTCGGCCGGGTGTCTCCCTCAGGGCGCCTGCCCTTCGCCATCCCCACCAGCTCCGACCACTGGCCTGCTTTTGAGCCCCGTGCCCGGCAGGTGCGTTACGACCTCTGGCATGGGTACCGCCGCCTGCAACGCGACGGCCACCCGGCCGCCTTCCCTTTTGGCTTCGGCCTCTCCTACACCACGTTTCGGCTCAGCGAAGCAGTGGCTGAGCTGGTGGATGGGGCGGCTGCTTCGGGCGGTGGCCCCCAGCTGCAGGCGTCCGTGGTGGTGACCAATGCTGGCGCGAGGGCCAGCGAGGCGGTGGTGCAGGTGTACCTCGAACCGCCCCGCCTGGCGCTGGAGCGCCCCCGGCGAATCTTGGTGGGCTTTGGCCGGGTGGCCCTGGAACCCGGCGGGTCCCAGCGGCTCTGCCTGCCGATGCCGCTGCGGCGCTTGGCCTATTTCGATGAGGCCACAAGCCACTTCTGGCTGGAAGCGGGCCTGCACCGGCTGCACGTTGCCCAGCACAGCGAGGATGAAGGGCTGGTGCTGGAGCTGACCTGCGCCGCCACCGATCTGGGCCCCTAACGGCTGGATCCGGCTCAGGGGCGGGCCAGCAGCTGTTGCAGCCGCAGGCGGTTGTAGCGCTGCACCCACAGGCAGGGAAGGTTGAACAGGGTGGCGAACGCCAGGTTGATCAGCACCCCCGCCGGCGGAAGCCACAGGGGTGTGACCAGCCAGAACAACCACAGCACCAGGTGCACCCACTCGGCCCGCTTGGTTTCCAGCAGCAGCCGCTCCAGGTTGCGTGGATCGCGCCCCACCAGGCTGGCTTTGGCGACACCGCTCGGCAGGGCTGTGCCGGCATCCGGCAGCCAGGGTTTCCAGCGGCGGATCGCCAGCCGCCCCTCGAAGCTCCGGGCTTGTTCATGCCAGGGCCGTCGCCAAAACCAGTGGTTGCGCGCCAGCCATCCGGTGGGCAGCCGATTGGCAATGGCCCCCACCAGCACGCTCCACAGCAGCCAGCCCAGGGCGCTGGTGATGGCCGCCATGAAGAGTGTGGTGTGCTCCATCACGGCCGCAACAGCTCCTGCGCCAGTGGCGCGATCGCCTGGGGGGAGCGCAGCAACTGGGGATGGGCCCACACCGGCAGCATCTGGGTGCGCCCAACCGGCAGCACCGCCCGCCAGCCCGGCAGCACCGCCAGGTCGATCGCCGAATAGAAGCTGCAGCAGTCGATCCCCGCCAGGTTGTCGAGGTTGCCGTTGAGCTGCGCCAACAGTGGGCTGCCCCACTTCAGATCGGCAATGCCCGCCAGCAGGCGCCCCGGCCAGGGTTGGGCCGTGAAGGTGCCCTGCTGCGGGCTGCCCACGCTGGTGAAGCGCCGGGTGCGCTGGTGCCCCCCCAGCAGCTGGATCCAGGTGCGGGCGATCACGCCCCCGATCGAAAAGCCCAGCACATCCACGGGTTGCTCGAGCCCGAAGGCGGCTTCGATGTGGCTCCCCAGCAGTTCTGCAGCCTCCGGCACCGGGGTGAGTCCCAGCCGCAGCGGCAGATCGGGAATCAGCAGAGGGTGCCGACCATCGCCCAGGGCGCGCTTGAGCCCGTCGAACACCCGGGGGCTGTCCAGCAACCCATGCACCAGTACGAGGGGAGTGGGGCTGACAGGTGTGGTGTTGACGGGTGTGGCGTTGACGATGGCGGTTCGCCCCAGAGTTCAACCTCACTCTGGTGGCTTTGGCAGGGGTGTTGCTGGCTCAGTCGCTGCTGCGGCCCAGCAGCAGATCTCGGGCGCCATTGACCCGCTGCATCGTGTCGTGGCTGCCGCCGCGATCGGGGTGATGTTCGGCGGCCGCGCTCTTCCAGGCCCGGTTGACGTCGTCGGGCCTGATGCGACCAGCCAAGGGGAGATGCAATCGCTGCCGGGCCACGATCGCCTCACGGTCGGGATGCTTGCCGAGAGGGCCCCAGTCAGCCTTGGTCAAGGCCGGGCTGCGTTTACGGACACCCTTGCGCCGGCCGCTGCGGCTCTGTCCCGCTCCGCCGAAGCCTTTGCGGCTGCTGCTGCCGAACCCGTCTGGTGGGTCCTGTCCGCCAACAGGGGTGGTGGGCACCAGTCCCATCGGATTGGGTCGCAGGGTCTGG
>JBIPLV010000400.1:0-6366 GCA_044369475.1 Cyanobium sp.
AGCGGTGTTGAGGCTTGCGGTGGTGCTGGCGTCGTAGGTGCGGCTGGCCGCGGTGATGCCGGTGACGGAGCTGATGGTGGCCGGAGTGATCGTGTAGTTCGGCGTCGCCGTCGTGAAGCCCGAGAAGGCGTAGTTACCAGCATCAGCGCCGCTCAGCGTCGTCGCTGCGCTCTGGCTGTAGCTGCCGGCGACGTAGTTACCGCTTGTGCTGAGCGCTCCGGTATTGACCGACGCACTCGCTCCCACCGCATCAGCGCCGATGATGTTGCTGAAGCTCACCAAACCAGGCGTCAGCGCAGAGCCATAAACCGAACTGCCCGGTGCGATCGCTGCTCCGCTGAGTGCCAGCTTGCTGATCGTGTAGTTCGGCGTCGCCGTCGTGAAGCCCGAGAAGGCGTAGTTACCAGCATCAGCGCCGCTCAGCGTCGTCGCTGCGCTCTGGCTGTAGCTGCCGGCGACGTAATTACCGCTTGTGCTAAGCGCTCCGGTGTTGACCGACGCACTCGCTCCCACCGCATCAGCCCCGATGATGTTGCTGAAGCTCACCGCACCAGGCGTCAGCGACGCGCCATAAACCGAACTGCCCGGTGCGATCGCTGCTCCACTGAGTGCCAGCTTGCTGATCGTGGCTGGAAGGTCTGTGGTGGCAGCCAGGGAATAATTAAACGCCAAGCCTCCATTCCTTCCATCAGATAGGGTATAATTGGCGCTAGCACTACGGATGCCGGCATTTTTGCTGTCAAAACTGCCGGCAGCGCTAACAATCAAGCTTTCATCGCCAACGAATCCGCTGAGCGTGCCGACTTGAAAGTTGGCGGCTGCAGTGCCGTCGTACGTCTTGTCAAGGGCAGTGGTCCCTGAAATCGAAAGTGGCCTGGGAGTGATTGAGGCCTGCCCGCTAGCAGATTGACTCGCCAGTGTGTAGCCGTACACTGGCACATTGCGACTGAAATCCGTTGCACCAACAATGGCTAAGCCACCAACCGAGATGGAATTTGCCTCTGCGACGTTCTTGCTGTTGTACTCCCCAGCCGCCGGATTATTCAACAAAATTACATCGCCATCAAGTGCACCCGTCGTGGTGTAATTCGCAGATTTCAGGCTGGCACTCGTTGTGCCGTCGTAGGTCTTGGTGAGCGAGCCCGTCAGCCCCGGGGTGATGGTGGGAGCCGTTGTGTAGAGGAAGCCGTTACCCACCCCCGGGCCAGCATAGGCGGCGCTGCCGTAGGCCTGGCCGTAATGCTTGAAGTCGTAAGGGATACCCCCACGGTTATCGAAACTAGGATCGCTCGAATAGACCAGCCAGCGTCCATTCGTGGCATTGAGGATTGTGTTGCCGGCCGTAGCACTGAAATGGCCACCAGCCGCTACGACGATGGCATCTCCTACCGCTCGAGAGCTGATCGACGTGCCGGACCCAAGGCTGATATCACCTGTGGCTTGAAGCTTCACATGTCCCGCCCCCTCAACTCGTGTAGAGGGCCGCAACTGAAGGGCGCTCGCGTAGCCCTCAGCAGCAAGAGACACATCTCCATTGCCACTTAAGACAGAACCCTCTACAGCCAGAATTCCTTGAGCTGTCGCACTGATAGAGCCACTCGCGTAGATCTCCCGCAGGGACAGATCTCCCAGGCCAGAGATGCGAAGAGCATCAAATTGCCTGCCCATCAGCACACTGGATTGCGAGGGGGAGATGCCCTGGGCCTGCAGAAATGAATTGGTAATGTTGACACGTCCCGAGCCGTTGAAGCTGCCAGAACGAAGGTCAAGATTAGGTAGTGTCAGTGTCCCGTTGACGGTGAGAGCCCCTCCATCGACAGTGAGAGTGGAACCCTCAGAAAAAGTAAACGAATTAAAAATCTGAGAACCCAAGGCGAGCGTGCCGCTGGCGACGGAGAGGTCTTCGGAGCTGGTTAACCTGTTTAACCTGAGATTGTACGCAGGACCGCTGCCGTAATTGACTGGATCAAAGAGAATCGACTGCCGCCCGGGCGCATCGGCAATTGCTACGGAAAAATCGTTTTGAGGTAGTATCTGATTTTGCCAATTAATGGGATTAAACCAGTCGTAGTAAGAGCTTCCGGCAATGAGCTGCGCCGCATTCCAGTTCCAACTAGCCGCCGTTGGCAAACCAACACTTCCCGTTGTATAGAGATAGGTTGATCCGGCAGATGCCTGTGGCGCAATATCCGGGTAGCGCAAGAAGATAGCGTAGGAACCATCCCAATTTGAACGGCCGTCATAGGTGCTGATGCCATCAGCAACCGCTCCTGCCCGATAGGGGCCTTGAGGGTTCTGACTAAAACTATTACTGAAGCTGCAGCAATAACCGAATGACGTTGAGACACCCGCACTTGGCGAATAAAAGACCACCGCCTGCGAATCATCGGATATGCGGATCGCATTCGATGAATCACCTGCTGCACTGAGAGCCCGAAAACCAACCTCATCAAGGTTACCCCGAGTCTTATTGGGTACGTCAGTATTGTTGACCCAGTCATCACCCGCTCCATACCAGTAACGGACGTTTGTCAGGCTGGAAGATTGCGAGAGATTCGAGAGGGTTGCATCAACACGAATAGAGGACGAATTGGTGGCCAAGCTATATTGATTTGCTATTCTAATGCGCGATCCTTGTTCCGCCAGCGAGGGGGGCGCGAGGTCAACACTGGTGACCACGACCCCAGAACCCTCCAAATAGCGCGACACATCGATGCTTGCTCGCGTTATGCCAAGCTCGGAAAAGCTGGATGGACTATAACTTGTATTGGAGTCAGACTGAATGATCGTGCCATTGATATTCCAACTACTGTCTCCATCGCCTCCCAGGCCAATCGCAAATTCCAGAGGCCGGCTTGAATAGGTAAGCTTGCGCCACGTCCCCGAGCCATCCTTGTATGAAGGCTGCTGCAAAACACCAGCGCCATTAAAAGAAAACCTTTCAAGCGCGCCGGCTTCATAATAAGAACCAATCCAAAATCTTAGCAGGCCGTTGTCGAGAACAACCGGGTATTCAGGGGCCTGCGAACCTTTCTTCCAGATGAATCCATCCTGACTTAACGGAACCTCAATACGTGCTTCCGGGGAAACGCGATACGTAAAACTTCCACCATCCGGCACAGCTTGGCCGTAATGCAAGCTCAGCGATCCGGCTCCCGATGCGATCAGATCGGCATCAAGATTGATATTATTGAGCGCACTGATCGTCAGCCGATTGGCATTCCAAGCCAATGGCGAACGAATGGCAACAGTGCCGGTCTGATTGGCTTCATTTCCGGCGGTAACAACAACATCACCCGACTGCAGAGCAGTTCTAATAAGATCTTGACCCAAAACAGATGTGGCGGATGCAGCCGAGAAGCCAGCTGGGAGGGTGAATGCCCCAGCGGAAATAACCTGATTGCCGGTGAGATCAATTCTGAGGGCAGATGCGTCGATTCGCCAGCTACCGCCACTCCCGAAGACGGCTCCAATGTCAGGCGCCTGGTTGACTTCAAGGTAGCCAGCCGATGTTGCCACAAAGCCAGCCTTTCCCGACTGTTCTCCGCCCCTCACACTGAGGCGCCCCGCCACGGCGGCCGCCTCGGCTCCATAAACGATCAGTCGACCACCATCAGCCCGTTGCAAGCCATCAGCCCGCATACTGCTGGCCTGATCCAATGTGGTGAACCGCGAATTGCGCACATTCGGATTCGCGCCACGTTCGTCACCGCCCAGTAGCACCTGGCCTCCACCGCCCGCTCCGGAAGCATTCACAGTGCTGCCAACGACGTGCACCTCTCCACCTGTCAGCTGAACCTGTCCACCAGCCGCCGCAGGCGAGCTCACATCGACGCTGCTCTGCTGCAGCCGCACGATCTCACCATGCACACCAACCGTGCCGCCAGCTGCAGCCAGTTGCACCCCCTGCAGCAGCACATTCCCCCCCTGGCCATCCAGCAGCAGGCCCTGATCCACCGTGAGCAACCCGCCGGCCAGGCTCAGATCACCGTTCTTCTGCAGTCCCAGCGCCGCCAAGGCCGCCGGATCGTTCACCGCTCCCGCCAGACCCTGCACCGGCGTGCCGCTCAGCAGCGCCGCCTGCCCCGCCGTGGTGCCGGCCGCATCGAACACCCCAGCGCCCACACGCCAGCCCGTGGCCGTGCTCAGGTTCAGCTGCTGCACATTCGCAAAGCCGCCGGCCCCGCTCACACTGATGCCGCCTGGCGACAGCCACACCAGATTCGTGGGGCCCGAGAAGTTCACCAGCTTGTCGATGAAGCTGCCGGCAGGGCTGGTCACCGCCATGAACACATTCGGCAGCCCGCCGGTGTTCACGTTCACGCCCGTGATCGCGCCTCTTGTATCAAAGGCTGCAAAACGGTGAAACAGATTGCTGCCTGCCGCCGTGCCGCCACTCACCTGACACAGCCCAACACCGCAGCTGCCGCCCACAGCGCCGTTCACGGCCGTGCCCAGGCTCAGCCCGCCGCCGCTGGCCGTCACCTCACCCGCCAGCGCCGACCCCCCCGCCACCAGCGGAGCTCCAGCCAGCAAAAGCGCCCAGAGGCCGATGGCGCGCGAGTTGGTCATCGGTCTGCGCTTGATGTGCAGCACATCTGAATGCTAGATCCGGCAATCGCTGTTGTATCTCCCCCGATCGGGTGGCTGGCTCTCACCAGGGTGTGCCCAGCAGCTGGATTCCCGCCCAGTAAAAGGGGTGCTGCAGACCGCCGGCGATGCGCCGCTGCTGAGCCGTCGTCAGGCCTGAGAGCACCACCTCGCCCGTGGCACCGATCACCTGATCCTTCACCAGCTTCATCGCTCCAGTCGCCATGGCGCGGCGGGTGAACTGCAGTGCCTCAGCCTTGGGGATCCCCTGATCCAGCAAGCGATAGAACTGCACAAACAGCGCCGATGTCGCCACATCATCCACATACCACAGGCTGCCGATCGCGCTGCGCGAGCCCGCCTGCAGTGCAAGGCCTGCAAAACCCAGCTCACTGTCGGCATCACCCAGCGCCGTGCGGCAGGCACTCAGCGTGAACAGATCCAGCTGCGCATCGCCGCGCCGCTGACGCATCTGGGCCAGCTGTCGCAGCGACATCGGCGCCACACCCGTGTACAACCGCGCCGCCGCCGGCCCACCCGGCACGAATTCCGCATGGGTGGCCACATGCACGCGATTGAAGGCTGGATCTGCCGCTTTCTCAATCAGCAGCTCGGGCGTGAAGTCCCTGTTGAGGTAGCTGCCCACCTGCTTGCCACGGGTGATCTGCTCGAGCTCCTGCGGCACCAGCGGCAGGGGGTTCAGACCCTCGAACTGGGAGGCGCCGGCCGCAAGCAACCGGCTGCCGCCCGGCTGCGTCTGGATGCCCAACCTGGTCAGCCCCAGCGAGGGTGTCAGTGAAAAGCCATAGCGTTCCCCAAAGAACGTCTGGCCGTCATGCAACGCCGCGAACGGCACCGCCTGCAGGCCCGTTTCCGCTGAAATCAGCAAGGTGCTGATCCGCAGCCGACGCAGCTGCTCGGCCGCCGGCTGCATCAGCATCGCGTCCAGCTGACGGGCCGGGGAGGCCGGATCCTCAACCTTGAGTAGCTCCTGGCTGGCCAGCTGGGCATAAAGCCTGCGCAGCAGCTGACTGAACTGCTTGCTGGACACTTCCGTGCGGAACCCAAGGAGCTGACCCTCCGGCGGAATCAGGGTCATATCCAGAAACGCATCCGCCTCCGGATTCACCGTCCTGCCCTTGGCGGGGCTGAACGCAAGCCGCAGCACCGCCGGTCGGTACTGCTCCACAGCAAACAGCCCAGCCCCTGTCGCCGACACCGGCGCTGACCCAGGGCTCGTGCGAACGGGCGACGTGCCGGCCTTGACGCCGCTCTGCGCTGCAGCCGGCACCCCTGCAGCAGCGAGCCCGCAGGCCAGGGCTGCAACCACCAATCCCGGCAGCAGCCGCCTGCGGATCATGGGCTCATCCTCCGCCGCAAGCCATCGATCACCTGGCGCAGATACTGCTGCACCTCCGCCGGGCTGGGCACCACCACGCCACTGCCGGTCGGCAGGCCGAGTTTCGCGGCCGTGTTCTGCGCTGCCTGCTGTTCACCTGCCGTGAACTGCGCGCTCACCTGCTGCTCACTGAGCTGCGGCACCGGCTGATTGCCCAGGCCGCCGGCGCGTTGCTGGCTCGTTCCGGGCGCCGGATCCGTCTGCGACTGCTGGCCCGCCTGCTGGCCGGCCTGCTGCTCACCGCCTGTCTGCAGTGCAGCGCTCCTGCTCTGGGTGAGACCCGCCTTGTCGAGGCTCTCCTCCAGCCGCTTGCGCTGCTCATCCTCCGGCGACGGCGCTGACTGGGTGATCTCCTGCTGGCTGCTGCTCTGCTGGCT
>JBIPLV010000288.1:0-6317 GCA_044369475.1 Cyanobium sp.
TAGCACAAAGAACTGCCTGGAAATTTAGCCACGCTTGCCTTGGGGAGACGGGTGATATTTCTTGCTGCCGGTTGGCAGCGCTTAATAGTTTGAGCCGGTTGCCCAAAGTTCGAGCCAGAGCCGTTTAAGAGCGCTCGGATTAGTTGTGTTCACCAGTGCTAGCAACTTGATCGTGCTTTCGTGGATCCCTTGGCTCATCACCGCCATGGGTTTGCGATGGGCGGTGCCGTTGCCCACGATCAGCCAGTGCATGATCACGCTCTTCGTTGCCGGTGTTGGCGAAGGATCTCCAGCACGCTGGTGGCATATGCCTGGCGTCGCTGGCGGCTGGTGTTGTGCGCGTGGCAGCGCCGCTGAAGGGCCACCACGGCCACCTGCAATTCTTCGATTTCGGCAGTACGGGCTCGCGCAACCCAGTCCACCATCTCGCCTACCGCCAAATCGGGATTGAACCGGCCGACCTTGTCGAATGTGTCGCGTGCGATCAGCAAGTTGCCGGAGCAGGGGGCATGCCCCTGGCTGGTGGGATGACCAGCAGTATTGGTGCTGAACTGCACGGTTTCCCCCACTGCCATCTGTTGGCTGGGGTTGGTGATCGCTGCCAGAAGCCATTCACTGCGATTCTTAGGCCAAAGGTCATCGGCGTCTAAAAAGCTGAGCCACGGTGCTTGGCAATGCTCAAGTCCCAGATTGCGTGCGGCACCAGCCAGGAGCGGCTGTTGTGTCTGTACTAGCTGCACGCGCTCGCACTGCATCTGTTGTATTAATGGCACTGTTGCATCCGTGCTGCCTGCATCCACCACGATCGCTCGCGTGCGCACCCCGCTTTGCTGGAGAACAGACTCCACAGCATCTTTCAAGGTAGCCTCGCCATTGAGCACCGGGATCACCACATCAAGCCGCGGCAGCGAGGTCATCATGCTGATTTTTCTGCCCGTTTCACGATGATGCGTTGCGCTGCGGTGTGCAGCTGCCGCTTGAGCATGCCGCTGAAGTTCACCCACTCCAGCAGTGCATCCTGAACTGGATCTAACTCCAAATTCTCGGGGTGTAGGAGAGCCGGTGGCATGGCTGATGCGGCTCGGCCAGCTGGATGATTTGACTCAATCGTATGGGTGGCATCGGGGCCGAAACCGATGTTCTGAACCAGATTCACGTTCGGGCGGATCCAGATGCCCTCTGCTCGCCAGCAGGCGAACAGCCAGGCCACATCCCAGGCATCAAGGCCGCTTTCCATGGCATTGAAGTTGTGCTGCCAGTAGGCCACGGTTGCGGGATCAGAAAAACGCTCCTGCAGCCAGCCGCTGCTGCGCAAAGCAGGCCACTCGGCCATGGCCAGGTCGAACTTGGCCCAGCGATCGGCCCAACTGGCCCAGCCCCAAGTGTTGGGGTAGCTCGAGGCGTAATAGCTCGGGCCACTCAGTTGATCCGGGGCTTCCCAGCGGTGGCCGCCGATGCCCATCACCTGCGGACGGCTGCGGAAGCGGTCAAGCAGCTCCGCGCAGTAGGGGAAGAACGAAGGATTGGGCAGGCAGTCGTCTTCCAGCACGATCGCCTGCTCCACTTGCGCAAAGCACCAGGTGATCGCTGTGGCTGGGCCGTGGCGGCAACCAAGGTGGTTTCTGGGCTTGCGCAGGCTCAGCTGGCAAGGCCAATCAGGGGCGCTCACCAGCTCGAGCACGGCTTGGCAGGAGGCTTCATCGCTCTCCACGCCAGGCCGGGGTTTGTCCACAGCTACGAACAATCGTTCGGGTTGCCAGCTCCGCAGGGCCTCCCATACCTGGGCTGTATGCCAGGGCCTGTTGAAGGCGATCAACAGCACCGGCACCGAACTTGGGTTCACCACCAGTAGGCACCTCCATCCACATAGCCACCAGCCACCTGCGGCACCTGATCTGACGGAACGCTGATCCAGGCGGGTGTGATGTGATGCTCACGCCAATGCGGATCGTTCCACCAACGCAGTCCACCCACCCCGAACAGCACCTGCAGGGCGCCACCAAGGGCAATTGCGCTGCGGTTCATTCCTTTGATCGCAGCGGCGATGGGGATGCCAAGGCTGCTGCCGGCGATCAGGGCAAGATCAAATGTGGCTGGATCGATTTTCTGCTGGATCCACTCCAGCAGGTTTTCTGAACTCCCGAAGCGCTGTTGTGTCCGGACGTCATAGCAGTAGGGAAAGTGCAAGGACAGCACCTGAGCCGGAGCAAACCAGGATTTCCCACTTTTGGCCCATACGGCTTCAAAGGTGCTCTGGTTAGCCCGCTTGCAGAGCAGTTCCGCGATGCTCGACACGATCAGCACACGCTTACCCCGCAACTCCGGCAGCCAGCAGTGCTCGCTTCGATCAGGTATTGAGCGATCGGGTTCAAGTTCCAGCAGGTTGATCGTTTGCCCCATTGGCCGGAGCTGATCAAGTAAGTCCGCTTCCAGGCGGCCACCCACCAAGCCGAGGAAATCCAGTTCACGGGTGGCGGTTGCGTGCCGCTGTGCGTAGGAGAGCATTCCTTCCTGACTACTCGGGAACAGGCCCATTTGCACGGCGCAGTGTTGGCGTGTCTGCAGAGTGAGTGCCAGTCGTTGCTGCGGGGTGTGGCAACGCTCCAGAAGGGTGGGATACAGCAGGAGCGCCTGCTCCGATAGCCCCAGCTTCCCGGCTGCGAATCCCGCGTCCTGCTTCAGAGCGGATCGCAGGGCCAGGATCAGATCGGAGCGGCTGGCCTCGGGTTCAACCCGTTGATGGCGATGGAGCAAGGAGGTGATCACGATGGCCGGCGTTGGCCTTGCTGCAGCCGTTGTCGCTCGATTGAGGCGCGAGCAATGGCCAGGAGATCCTTGTCGTATTGGGATTCGCGGGCCAGCGCACTCGAGAGATTGCGGGAGTGGATGCGCTTGGTGAGCACCAGTGCTTCCGGTTCCGCGCTAGCGATCCCCTCCTGCCGCAGGCGCGCAAACCAGGCCACATCGCTGGCGGTGCTGTTCGCAGGATCAAACAATCCCAACTGCTCGAATACCTCTGCGCGGAACAGTGTGGCGCCGGGGATCGGGCCGCGATGGCTGCCTTGCAGTAGTGCCGGCCGGATGCCTCTGGGTAGTTCAGAGCCATCCAGCACAAATCGCGTGCGGCCGATGCTCACCAGGGCTTCCGGTTGGGTGGCCATTGCGCCCAGATGGGCGGAGAGGGCGCCGGGCTCCCAACGATCGTCACTGTCGAGCATGGCGATCCAGGGTGTGTTCACCTGCTTGATCCCCTGATTCCAGGCTTGCCACAGGCCCTGGCCGCGCTGTTGTTGGAGGGTGGCGAACTCGATCTGGTTCACGAGCTCCTGGGTGCCGTCTGTGGAGGCGGCATCGATCACAAGCAGCCGCAGGCTGTCCAACAGGGGGCTGGTGCGTTGGATCGCGATGCTCTGCAGCGCTTCCTCCACAAACGCTGCTGCGTTGCGGGTGGCCATCACCACCGTGATCGCGTTCATGGCAGCTGTTCCTGCCACCAGGGTGTGCGGTTTGGCGGAGGCGTGCCGGTGCAGGCTGCGCCGATCAGTCGCAGCACGGTGCCTGGCGGCATGGGCGCGGGGGTCTGGTCGCGGCAGTCGCGATCGGCATCGCGCACGCCGGTCATCTGGAGCTGCAGGGCTCCAGTGATGGCTGGATCCAGCAGGATCATCTGCAGCCGCGGCTGATCGGACCACTGATCGCGGATCTGCACGCACTCGCGCTTGCCCTGACTGGAGAGTGCCACCACGCCGCTGTCGTTGTCGGCCACCACCAACAGGCCGGTGATCGCTTCTCCCGGTGGTGCGGTGATCGTGACTGCCTCATCCACGGGCACCTCCAGCATGGGTAGGGAGAGGCGAAAACGGCTGCGGCGGCAGTGACCTGTGGGGCTGATCCGGGGATCCGAGGCTGCGGCCACCAGCCATTGGGTGCGCTTCGGGTGCAGGGAGGGCGGGATCTGTGGCCGCTCCCGGCGCTGCATCCAGGCGGTAGCCAGCAGGGGCGCGATCGCGTCGGCCACTTCTGATCCGCCTTGACGGGTGAGATGTTTCCCGTCGTCCAGCAGGGCACCGTCGTGAGGGATCCAGCGATCCCAGAGCGACACGCTGCAGATTCCGTAGTGATCGGCCACGCGTTGATAGGCGGCCAACGTGCTCGCCCGTTGGGCTGGCTTGCTATAGCGCCAGGGCAGATGCAACAGCACAGGCTCCACTGTTGCCGCCAAGAGCTCTCGCACGATTGTTTCGAGCGAGGGACCAATCTGTGCGGGCGATGTGGCGCCGAGCATGTCTGCCGCGCTGCACTCGATCAGGCAGAGATCGGGCTGATGCCGTTGCACGAGCAGATCGAGCAGACAGGCGCAGGCCAAGGAGCCCACACCACCTAAACCCGCGTTCACCTGTTGCAGGGGTGCGTCCCAGTGCTGCTCCAGCCGTTGGTGCAGGGATGGCCGGTAACCGGCTTTCTGCACCGTCAGGCTGTTGCCCAGGTAGGCGATGCTGCGGGGTGGAGTCATGCTCGGCGTCTGCAGCGTTCCAGATGCTCAGCGGCTCCGATCAGGCCGGCTTTGGCGGCGGCGTTGAACTCAGCGGCGGCCAGGGCCGAGCGTCCTGCTGTGTTGAACACGAGCCCAGCCCAGTAACGCAGCCATGGATCGTTGGGGTAAGCGCCACGCCAGTGGAGGATGCCACCGGCACCAGCGCCCACCAGCGCTGCGCTGCTGGCAGCGATTTGGCGGTCGGCCTCCTGCCAGCCAGCTGCGCGTTCAGAAGAGATCTGGAAAGGCGCCGCTGCATCACCAAGGCTGGCCATGAAACGCTGGGCACCGCTGCTCCCACCACTCAACTGAAGGCGTCGTGGCGCTCGCGGGTGTTTGCAGGTTTGTTCATAGAGGTGCTCAAAAGCACTGGTGCACCGATCGGGGTTGAAGTCCTGGTGCGCCCGTGTTTGTGCGGCTGTGCGCAGTCGGGCTAGTAGATGGCGGTCGCCATCGAGCCTTTGCAGATGCTCAGCGCACTGATGCGCATCGGTAGCGATCATGCCATCTACGTTGTGTTGCACCAGATCAGCAACGGGTGTACCTGCGAGTACCACAGGCACCACGCCGGCCATCAGTGCTTCCTGTAAAGCCAGATCAGCCGCTGCCGAACCTCCCGGTTTTGGCAGATGCAACAACACATCCATACGTGACAGTTCACGGGCGACGTTGTTTACAAAGCCCCTGAATTCCACACGCTCCTGCAGATTGAGCTCGCAGGCATGGCATTGCCATCGAGGTACAAGATCACCTTGCCCCACCACCAGCAAGCGACTGTCAGGGCAAGCAGCTTTGGCAAAGATATCCAGAGTCTCTGTGCACATCCTGCTGCTGTGCAGGCTTCCGAAAATGCCTATAGTCAAGGGCTCCTCATCTCCAGGAGGGAGCCTCCTGAGAGCAAAGCGATGCGGAGATCCTGGCCTGATGCTGATCGCCCTGGGATCCGTTGTGCTGCAGCTGTGCACGAGTGCTTGGCAATAGCTGGCCAGTTCTGGGATCAGGATGTGTGGCGCTGTGGAACCTTCCACGTGTGACCAGATCACAAGCCTGCAGTTGTGCTCCAAGGTCATGAACCGGTAGAGCTCAGGCGTGTTCCAGAAGTGGATTTGCACCACATCCGCTTGGTTCATGCAGGCGCTGAGCTCCGTTGCATGCGGTTGCTCAATCAAAGGGATTGCCTGGGCGGTCAGCCGTCTGCGTGCCTCAGGTGTGGCGGGAAGCAGCGAAACCACTCGATGCCTGGATCGCTTGGCTGCTGATGCCAGTGCCTCAAGTGCTTTGCCCGCCCCGCCGCTGGAGAGCTGCTGGGTGATGTGCAGCACTTCAAGGGTCATCGAAATCCTGAAGCAGTTGTTCCGGCTCTCGAATTGCGCGTCGTACCAGGGCGGCAGCCTGCTGGGACTCTTCCCCAAGGGAGATGCTCAATACAGGTAGGCGTCGTGCGATGTCAGCAAGAGCCGAGAGCATCGGCCCGCCGCTGCCCGGCAGAAATGAGGCGGTGGTGGATGCTGCGATAGCCACGGCTTTGGCCGGATTGGCTCGTCTAACTGTGCCTGCAGGCTGGCTGCGATCTAGGAGCAGCAGCACTCGTAATTCGCTGCTTGTCCCGATCCTGCTGGCAGGAGCCTGGTTCAGGGCGTAGATCGCCTTGAGTGAGTTAGTTTGACTGATTAATAGTGTGTGTAAATCCTGGAACTTCTCTAGATCGCTCCACACGGTCTTGGCTGTGCCATAAACGTTGAACACACTTGGCATGGCACCGGCCTGAATCGCGCAGAGGTCA
>JBIPLV010000114.1:0-6258 GCA_044369475.1 Cyanobium sp.
CGCCCATCCACCTCCAGCACCCGCACCTCCAGCGGCTGGGGCCGCTCGATCGCCAGGGCAAAGATGTCCGGGCGGTGCTGGTCGCCGATGCTGAGCAGATCAGCAAAGCCCCGGTTGATCAGCAGCACCACCCCGGCCCCGCGCCGCTCCAGCAGGGCATTGGTGGCCACGGTGGTGCCAAGCCGAACCTCCTGCACCAACCCTGCTGGCAAGGCGCCGCCAGGGGGCAGGCCCAGCACCGCCCCGATGGCCCGCACGGCCGGATCTCCTGGACAATCGGGCTGCACCGACAGCACCTTGCGCACCACCAGCGCACCGGCAGGACTGCGCCCCACCACATCGGTGAAGGTGCCGCCGCGATCAATCCAGAATCGCCAGCCCGCCACTCAGCGGTAGTTCTCAAACTGCAGCGGCACTTCGACGTCCTGGGCCTTGAGCAGGCTGATGGCCTGTTGCAGGTCGTCCTTGTTCTTGCCGGTGATCCGCAGGCTGTCGCCCTGGATCGAGACGGTCACCTTCTTGAGCTCATCGCGCACGGTTTTGCTCAGGCTCTTGGCCAGCTCCTGGCTGAGGCCCTTGCGCAGCTTCACCACCTGCTTCACCCGGTTGCCACCAACGGGCTCGGGGGTCTGGAAGTCAAAAATCTTCAGCGAGAGATTGCGCTTGGTGGCCTTCTGGCGCAGCACATCCTCCACGGCCTGGAGGGTCATGTCGCTGGCGGTGGTGATGGTGAGGCTGGTCTCCTCCACGTCGATCTCGGTGTTCGAATCCTTGAGGTCGTAGCGGGTGCCCACGTCGCGGCGCACCTGGTCGATCGTGTTGACAAGCTCCTGGCGATCGAAATCGCTCACCACATCAAAGGAATAGGTGTCGGCCATGGGGCTGGTCGGGCGGGCGGAAAGTGCGCGAATCGTAGGTGCGGCCTGTCAACCTGGACCGATCGTCCAAGCTGCGTGCCGCCATGAGTGCCTCCCTCGCCCCCTTTGCCTGGTCGCTGCTGCTGGCTGCCGGCGTGGTGGTGTTCAGCACCGTGCCCCTCGGGGCCGCCCGCTCCCAGGCAAATTTCCAAATGGCCGACCTGGCCGCCCCAAGGGCAATGTTTGAGCGGTTGCCGGCCTGGGGGAAGCGCGCCGCCTGGGCGCACCAGAACTGTTTTGAGGCGTTCACCCTGCATGCTCCGGCAGCCCTGCTGTGCCTGCTGGCCGGCGTCAGCAGCCCCGTGGCCCTGATCGCCGCCTGGCTGCACCCGGTCCTGCGCCTGACCTACATCGGTGTGTACGTGGGCAACGTGCCTGCTGTCCGCGGCCTGTGCTGGGCTGGCGGCCTGGTGTGCTCCGGGGTGCTCTATGTGGAGGGGCTGAAGGCGGTGCTGGGCGCTTAGCCACCTGCCACTTAGTCGAAGAACATCACGCTGACCACCTTGCCCATGTCCTCGGCCACGCGGCAGCTGGCCAGCAGGGTTTCGCTGTCGTGGAAGGCGTAACAGATCAGCTGGTCACAGCGGCTGATGATGTCCTGGTTGCAGAGGCTGCTGGCCATCGGCAGAGGCAGCTCGTCGTGCTCGGGCTTCTCCACCAGATGCAGCACCCGCTCCAGCTGGTCGCGCGATTCGCCAGGCTGACGATCAAGGCTCTGGGGCAGCAACACGGTGAGCCTGGCCGGATCAATCTCCAGCACGCTACGGATCACGGCTGCATTGACCCCCTGGGCTCCGGAGGTGATCAGGTTGTGACCTTCCTGGGCCAAGGAGCGGGCTACCAGTTCCACCAGGTGGATGGACACGACCGGAACGTGGCGACTGCCCAAAATGGCAATGCGCCGTTTGCTCCGGTCCTGGAGCATCGCCAGTTCCTGGGCAAGGGTGTCGATCCGATCGAGCGACGGAAGATCAAGGGACCGGGTCACCAGTAGCCCGCAGCCTGCGCTTTGAAGCTAGCAGCGTTATTTCGCCATCGCGGGCAACTGCAACCGCCTGAACAGCGGTTCGAAATTGCAATGCTCCTCCACCAGCCTGAAGGCGAAGCTGGCCTTCACCGCTTCATGCAGGCGCACGTGGCCAAAAGCCTGCTCAATCACCTCGACCGTGGTGAGGGTGTCGTGCTCGACCTTGAGCAGGGGCACGTCCAATTCCTCGGCCCGGTTGAGCAGCTGGGGCAACGGTTCACCTGCCCCGGTGAGGATTAGGCACTGGGTGGAGGCCTCCAGGGCTGCCAGCTGGATGTCGGTGCGATCAGCCCCGGTCACCACGGCCATGTTGCGGCGACGGCGGAAAAACTCCATCGCCGAGTTCACGTTCATGGCACCGATCGACAGGGTTTCCACCAACAGATCAAGCCGTTCCGGACAACAGAGCACCTGGGCCCCGAGCCGCAGGGCCAGCTCCTCCACCGTGACGCTGCGCAGCAGGGGGCTCTGGGGCATCACCCCCAGCACGGGCAAGCCCAGCTGGGCAAGGGCCGGTATCAGCTCAGCCCGCAGCTGAGGCACCAACTCCGGTTTGACGGCGTTGAGCACCACCCCCGCCAGGCGCTCACCGAGCTGGGCCTGGGCGGCCAGCAGCGGATCGATGCTGCGGCTGTCCAACCATGGATGCACCAGCACCACCGTGGCCTCGAGGCCCTCGGCCAGTTGGGCCAAGCTGAGGCCATAGAGCAGCCCCTCATGGAGGCTGCCGGCGGCTTCCAGCAGGGTCAAACCGTCGGGGGCGGCGGCCAGCTGCTGGCGCAAGAGGGCGAAGCCTGGGCCCGGCTCCAGATCGCTCTGCACCAAGCGCTGCTGGGCCGTCGCCCCATCCAGCACATGCAAGGAGGAGATCAGATGGGCCTCTGGTAGCCCCAGGGTGGCGCCAATGAAGCGCACATCTGCATCCAATAGGGGCGACTGGCCCCAGTCGGTGGAGGCCTCATCCAAACTGGTGGCGAGGGGTTTGCCAAAACGCACAGGAATGTCCTGACGGCTGAGCTGGCGCGCCAGGCCGAGCACCACGGCGGATTTGCCGCTGAAGGCTTCGCAGGAGCCGATCAGCAAGGTAGGGGCCATCGGTCAACCTCGCTGGGGCATGTCTTGACGGTGAAATTTAGGCGGCGCCGCCCACCGGTTCGGTGGAGAGGGGAGGTTGTCCGAGCAGCAACCAATGCCAGAAGCTCGGCGGCAGCTCATCCCCTTGCCGCTCCATCAACCACTGCACCAGCTGGTGGCAGGGCAAATCAAAGGCGTAGGCCACCTGCGGCAGGTCAGGAAAGCTGAGATCGCAGTGGAGCACGTCAAGGGGCGCCGTTTTGCCACTCCAGCGCAGCTGCAATGCGTGGCTGCGGCCGCCCTGCAGCAACCGCCTGCCGGCCCACTCCCCCGCCCGCATGCTGACCAGCGCCTCCTCCAACAACGCCTGATGCTCCAAGCCCCCGCAGTAGGGAGCGAACAGGGGCACCAGGGGCGCAACGGCTTCAGGGGGAGTGCCAGCAGCCATTCAGGCGGCAGATCCATCGGCGGAATCCCACCATGGTGACGTCTCAGCCGCCATTTGCACCAGGCCCATGTCCCGTTCTCATGCGTGCACCGTTGCCGTAACCGGGGCCAGCGGCAGCCTCGGACAAGCGTTGCTGCGCAGATGGTCGCACCAGGGCGCGCAGCTGGTGGCCCTCACCAGCAGCACCCGGCCCCTCGACCTGCTGGATGAGGCCGGCGACAGCATCTCGCTCGAGCAGGTGTCGTGGCAGATCGGCGAAGAGCACGCCCTGCGACCGCTGCTGGAGCGGGTGGACGTGCTGGTGCTCAACCACGGTGTTAACCAGCATCAGGCCCGCAGCCGCGAGAGCACCGACCTGGCCCTGGAGGTCAACGCCCTCAGCAGCTGGCGGCTGCTGGAGCTGTTTGCCGAGGTCGTGCAGCAGCGGCCCGGCGACGGGCGCCCCCGGGCGGAGGTGTGGATCAACACCTCCGAGGCGGAGATCCAACCGGCCTTCAGCCCGCTCTACGAGCTGAGCAAACGGCTGCTGGGCACGCTAGTGAGCCTGCGGGCCCTGGATCTGGCCGGTGCCGATGGGCCCCTGCGGATTCGCCGGCTGGTGCTCGGGCCATTCCGCTCGGCCCTCAACCCCATTGGTGTGATGGGGGCCGATTTCGTGGCGGGCCAGGTGCTGGCCCAGGCACGGCTGGGCTTCAACCTGATCATCGTCACACCCAACCCGCTCACCTACATGCTGATGCCACTCACCAGCCTGGGGCGCTGGGCCTACTTCAAGCTGCTCACCAGGCCCGGCAACTGAGCCGGGGCTTAGAAATCGCGGTCGGTAAGGATTTCGCAGCCATCACTGGTGACGGCGATGGTGTGCTCCCACTGGGCCGACCAACTGCCATCCACAGTCACCACGGTCCAGCGGTCTTTGAGGGTGCGACAGGCCTTGCTGCCGGCATTGAGGATCGGCTCCACCGCCAGGGTCATGCCCGGGCGCAGCTTCATGTTGGGCAGATCCCGGGTTCGGAAGTTGAACACGGAGGGCTCCTCGTGCAGATTCCGCCCCACGCCGTGGCCGGTGTAGTCCTCCACCACAGCAAATCCATGGGCTTCCACGTGGTCCTGCACGGCGCCAGCGATATCCAACAGGGTGTTGCCGGCTTTGATCTGGGCCAGACCCTTCATCAGCGATTCCTGGGCCACCCGGCAGAGGGTTTGAGCCTCCTGGGTGGCGCTCTCACCCACGCACAAGCTCACACAGCTGTCGCCGTGGTACCCGTCGAAGTAGGCGCCAGTGTCGATCTTCACCAGATCGCCGGCCTGGATCAACCGCTTGCTGTTGGGGATGCCATGCACCACCTCGTTGTTGATCGAGGCGCAGATGCTGGCAGGGAAACCGTGATACCCCTTGAAGCTGGGGGCAGCCCCCATCTCGCGGATGCGCTTCTCGGCGTGGCGGTCGAGGTCGCCGGTGGTCATGCCTGGAGCCGCCATCTCCAGGATTTCGCGCAGCACCGTGGCCACGATGCGGCTGGCCTGGCGCATGGTGTCGATTTCACGCGCCGATTTGATTTCGACCCCGCGGCGACCTTTCTGAATGCGGGGGCCGGTCTCGACCACAGCACTACTGGCAGCAGAAACCTTGGTGCTGGCCAGCAGATCGGCAAACAGATTCATGCTGGGAGACGCCGGCAGCGATGGAAAAGGCTCACCTTCAAGCTACCAATGGGACTGGATCGTTGCGGGCTTGGGGATGGCGTTTGGCTGAAGGGCGACACCTCAGCCGGTACACTGTCGGTTTGGCCAGGCGTCGCGGAGCTGAGATGGCAACGGAGTCGACAGACAATCAAGCCGTAACCCCGGCAGAGCAGGGTTCTGAGGAGGTCAGCGCCACCGAGACCAACTCGGCAGAACCCAGCACGGCCACCGCTGTGCAGGCCAAGCCCACCACGTCCCTCAAGGCCACCACCGGCAAGCTCAGCGCTCAGGACCTGATCCGCGCCTTTGAAGCCGAACAGCTCAAGGACGAACTCCCCGAGATCTACGTCGGTGACACCGTCAAGGTGGGTGTGCGCATTCGCGAGGGCAACAAGGAGCGCGTGCAGCCCTACGAAGGGGTGGTGATCGCCAAGCGCCACGGTGGTCTCAATGAGACCATCACCGTGCGTCGCATCTTCCAGGGCATTGGTGTGGAGCGGGTCTTCATGCTGCACAGCCCCCAGGTTGCTTCCGTGAAAGTGGAGCGCCGCGGTAAGGTGCGTCGGGCGAAGCTCTTCTATCTGCGCGATCGGGTGGGTAAAGCCACACGGGTCAAGCAACGCTTCGACCGCTGAGGTTGCCAACTTGTTTTCAGCACTGCCTGATGAGCAATCTTCAGGCAATGCGTTTTAACAAAAGCAGCCTCATGTTTACGGGGCATCGGCCTTGCGCCGTTAGTTCAGTTGGTAGAACGCAGGTCTCCAAAACCTGATGTCGGGGGTTCAAGTCCTCCACGGCGCGTTCGATGTCCCAATTTGCAGTTTCCTGGTTCCGAGCATGGAGTTGGATCTACAACCCGGAGATGTGGTCAAGGTGCTTGAGTCGGCCGCTTTGGGCTGGGTTCGGGCACGGGTGATCCGGGTGAAATCCGGTGGCCGTGTGGTCGTTCAGAGCGATCAAGGCCGTGAATTCACGGCACGCGGAAATCAGGTGCGCCTGATTGAGCCTGCGGGCTTTCGCCCCTGAGCAGCCTTAAGGCTGCTCAATGCCCATTCGGGATGCCGGTCTGATTTGCATTCGCTGGTCTTTTGCCCAGTTGGTTGACG
>JBIPLV010000115.1:0-6251 GCA_044369475.1 Cyanobium sp.
CGATTTCGACAAGGTGTTGAACGTCAACCTCCGCGGCGTGTTCTTCGCCTGTCAGTACGCCGCCAAGCAGATGATCGCCCAAGGCGGCGGTGGTCGGATCATCAACATCTCCTCGGTGCATGAAGACTGGCCGATGCCAGAGAACACCCCCTATTGCTGTGCCAAGGGAGGGGTGCGCATGCTCACCCGCACAGCAGCGCTCGAGTTGGCCTCCCAGGGCATCACCATGGTGAATGTGGGGCCTGGCGCCGTGGCCACGCCGATCAACGACTCCACCATGAACAATCCGGAGCTGCTGGCCAAATTGGATGCGGCCATTCCCCTGGGGCGGATGGCTCAGCCGGAGGAGATTGCGCGGGTGGTGGGTTTCCTCGCCAGCGATGCGGCCAGCTACATCACGGCCACCACGATCTTCGCCGACGGCGGCATCATGCAGAGCAGCCCCGGTTTGTGATCCCTGGCTGAGCGGAGGGGAGAGCAGGCACAGCAGGGAACGACATGCGCATCACCCGTGAGGAGATCGTCCGATTGCGCAAGCGCCATCGGGGCTATCTGATCACTCTGGCCGCGGAAGTTGTTCTGTTGCTGCTGTTGCCTGTTGCGCAGGGCTCCATCTGGCTGTTGTCCTGCTCGTTGATCGTGCTGGCGTTGGTGTTGATGGTGTGCGTCAGTCGTTATTCCCCCCTGCGCAAAACCCGCCCGTTGATCTACGGGTTGGGTGGCCTCGCCATCGCCCTGGAATTGATCTGGCACCTGGCACTCACGGCTCAGCCCGAATTGGGTCGGGCGCTGACCATTCCCCATGTGATCGTCTGGCTGGTTTTCCTCTCCCTTGCTGTGATCCGTAAGGTCAAAACCTTGAACCGGGAGCCGTTCGTCACCGTGTCGGTGGTGATGGGTGCTGCATCGGGTTACATGCTTCTGGGCCTGGCGGGTGGGTTGCTGCTCACCGCCCTCTGGGTGCTCGATCCCTCTGCCTTTGATCTGACGGCGTTGCCGGCCGTGGGCTCCACGACCGCACTCCCCAATGTGGTGGTGGCACCGGCGCTGATGGCGGCTGCCTTCACCATGGTCACCACGATCGGCACCACGGTGCTCAAGACCAGCCATGTGGCCGGTCAGGTGGTGACCACGGTGATCACCGTGGTGGGACAGCTCTATGTGGCCATTCTGATTGCCCTGATCCTTGGGCGTTTTCGCTGGAGGGCCTGATGCGGCGCCGACACCGCTTCTATCGCCATATTTTTGTGGTTTCCCTGCTGGTGATGGCCTCCATGCCGTTGCCCTACCCGTTCCACCGTCTGGCACTGTTCGGGACCGCCCTGCTGATCGGTCTGCTGGCCGTTGAACTGGGCCAGCCCGTCCGCTCCGGCCAGACCCGACGCCATTGGACGGACAGCATCTACCGCGTGACCGGGCTGGCAGGAATGGTCTTTCAGGTCATCTGGATGGCGAGCCCCACCACCTTTGCTGTCGTGGGGTTTCCGGTGTTGGTGGTGATCACGGTCTTCATCTTCTGGAGCCTGAAGCGGCTGTTGATCTGTCTGGCCCAGGAAAAGCGCATCGGCATGCCCGTGCTGTCTGGCGCGGTGGCTGGCTACCTGCTGCTCGGCATCAGTGGTGGCTTGTTGTTCGGCGTGATGGAAACGGTGGCGCCCGGCAGTTTTCTCAACCAGACGGAAGGGGGCCGCGAACTGGTGCTCAGTCGGCTGCCTTTGAATGCTGTGGGGTTGCAGGTGTGGAGTCTCGACTTCACCCGGATCCAATACTTCGCCTTCGTCAGCCTCACCACGGTTGGCTACGGCGACATCATTCCCGACACCCCGCCAGCCCAGATGGCGAGTGTGGCCCTGAGCATTTCCGGTCCGCTGTATCTGGCGATCGTGATGGGCCTGCTGATCAGCCGCTACACGCTGCAGAGTGAGCAGGAGGAGGGGCGGGTCAAGGAGCAGTTGGCTGATGTTCCAGACCCACCTCCACATTCACGTGTTGATTCGGACGACCGGTGATCAGCAGGGACGCCCGCTGACGGGTGGAGATGGCCCACAACCATTTGGTGAGCAGGCTCAGCCGATTTTCATTGGCTGGCATGAACATCAGGTGGGCCAGGCCCCAGAGGATCCAGCCGAGCAGGCCACTCACCTTGAGGCCGCGCAAATCGGCGACGGCATGGAGCGGACCCAGCACCGCCATGGTGCCGAAATCAGTGAACTGGAAGGCTTTATGGGCTCGGCCCTGGATCCGGGCCACGATGTCGGCCGCCACCCAGCCCCCCATCTGCACGGCGGGCCCGGCCATGCCGGCCAGGGGTTTGCCATCAGCGGTGTGGCTGTAGGAGCAGAGGTCACCGATGACGCGGATCTCCGGATGATCCGGGATCGAGAAGTCGGGCTCTACCACCACCCGTCCGCCTCGGTCGACGGTGCAACCGCTTGCATCGGCCAGCACTTGGCCCAGATGGGAGGCCCGCACGCCGGCGGTCCAGCAGATGGTGGCGGCCTCGAGCGTGCGGGGGCCATCGGCGGTGTTCACCAGCAGCTTTCCCTCCTCGATCGTCTGCACCCGCCCGCCCAGCAGCAACTCCACCCCCGCCGACTGCAGATAGGTGCCGGCGGCGGCCGACAGGCTCGGATCCATGGCTCGCAGCACCCGGTCGCCCGGGTCCACCAGGGTGACCTTGCACTGCCGGGGATCCAGCTGCTTGAAATCCCGGGCCAGGGTGTGAGTCATCAGCTCCATTAGCGAGCCGGAGAGTTCGCAACCTGAAGGTCCGCCCCCCACGACGACGGCCGATTGCAGAAAGGCCCGCCGGGCCGGATCGGGGGTTTGCTCGGCTTCTTCGAGCGCAAGCAGCACGCGCCGGCGGATTTCATCGGCGTGCTCGAGAATCTTCATCGGTGGCGCCACGTCTCGCCAGTCGTCGTGGCCGAAGTAGCTGCTGCCGGAGCCGGCAGCCAGGATCAGGTGGTCGTAGGCCAGCTGCCGGTCGTTGAACACGACCTGTTTGGCCTGGATGTCAATCTCCTCCACTTCGCCCAGCAGCACCTGCACATTCGGGGCCTGGCCCACCAGTTGGCGCAGGGGCGAGGCCACGTCGCCCTCCGACACCAGCCCGGTGGCCACCTGGTAGAGCAGCGGCTGGAACAGGTTGAAGTTGCGCTTGTCGATCAGGGTGACCCGCACCGGTTGATTGATCAGGGCGTGGCAGGCCTTGAGCCCGGCGAAGCCGCCGCCCACGATCACCACATGGGCCAGGGTTTTCAGCCTCTGATCGGGGGGCTCGAGTTCCAGGAAGAAGCGTTCGCGGGCCATTATTCCCAAAACAGTGGCTTCAAGGTATCGATCCTGGGCCGGTTTGGCCTGCTAGAGGTGGGCTGGTTGTGGACACCGACATGTCTGTTGCATCGATCCAGGCTTTCGTGGCCCGCGTGGCTGATGACGCCGCCCTGCGCGACAAGCTGCATGCCGCTGCCGGCGTTGACGACATCGTTGCCCTCGCCTCGGAGCAGGGCCACGCCATCGACAAGACCGTGCTGCTGCGCGAGCACGCCAAGGCCCTCAGCACCGCCCAAGACCATGAGCTATCCAGGATCAACAGCTGGGGCGATGCCCTGATGCATTGCTTCGGTGCCAGCGATAACGAGTGAGTTTCAGCCCATCGCCAAACGACGCAACTGCGGCCACAGGGCTCCCACCCCGGTGAGCAGAGCCAGGCCAAGGCACCCCTGCACCAGCTGGTAGCCGCTGCCGAACAGCTGGCTGCCAGCGAGCAGATGGATCGTGTAGCCGGCCGCGGCCAGGCTGAGCGATTGCAGGCCTTTCGTGAGGTTGGCGATCGCGTTGATTCGACCCTGCATCTCCCGTTCGGTGCCGGCCTGCAGCAGAGCGTTATCGACCGAAATGGCCAGGGTGCTGAAGCTGCCGGCCAGGAAGGCCGAGAGCGACGCCCAGTGCACCACATTCGACGCGCTGAGGATCAGCACGGATGCCCCCAGGCCGGCACTGGCTGCAGCCAACAGCAAGCCGGCGCGCCAGCGCTCGATCAGGCCCATGCCCAGAAGCGAGCCCACGAAGCTGCCGAGTCCCACTGCCGACATCAGTGCCGCGTACAAGCCGTGGCCGGTTTCGGCGCTCAGGTGGCGTTGCACGAACACAGGCAGCAGCCCCTGGAACGGCATGCCCAGCACCATCACCAGGCTCAGCAACAGCAGCAGCGTGCGCAGGCTGCCCCGTTCGCGCACGTAGCGCAGGCCAGCCCTCAGGCTGGCGCGAAACGACTCTTTCGATGCCGACTGCCTTCTGGTGCGCGGCAACCAGGGAATCGCGATCAGCAGCGGCACGAAGCTGAGCACATCGAAGGCGAAGGCCACTTCCTCATGGCTGCGGGCGGTGGGTCCCATGCTCAGCAGTACGCCCCCGATTGCCGGGCCGAAGATGTTGGTGGCGCTGGTGGTGAGGCTGTAGAGCTGCTGGGCCAGGGTCACCTCCTCGGGTTCGACCAGATCCGTGACCAGTGCCGTGCGAGCTGGCGTGTCGAAGGCTGCCAGCAGGCCGTTGATGCCATTCACCAGGCACAGCAGCCACAGGGGCACCAGACCCTGCAGCGAAGCGATCAGGATCAGCACCGCCATCAGCAGCAAGCCCGCCTGGGTGAGGCCGAACAGGCGGCGCCGGTCGATCCGGTCGCTCACCGTGCCACCCACCAGCTGCAGCAGCATCTGCGGCAACCCGTAGGCAAGAGCCAGGCTGGCAATACCGGCCGCTCCGTACTGTTTAACCGTTAGCCAGTTGATCGCCAGTACGAAGGCGCTGGTGCCGAGGTTGGACCCCAGGTTGGCCAGCCAGAAAACCCGGAAACCCGGGCGACTGAGCAGGTCCGCCATGGTGGCGGAGGCTGGGGGGGTAACCGGGTTGCTCATCGAACCATGGGGGGCAGGTGTTCCTCGGTGCCTAGTCACCCAGGTAGGCCGCTCTGAGGTTGGGGTTGGCCAGCAATTCGCGCGCTGGTCCCTCTAGGGAGAGTTGGCCGGCTTCGAGCACGTAGCCGCGATCGGCGATCTCCAGGGCGGCCTGGGCGTTCTGCTCCACCAGCAGCAGGGTGAGGCCTTCGCGGTGCAGCTGGGCCAGGGCTGCCATCACCTCCCCCACCAGCTTCGGGGCCAGACCAAGGCTGGGCTCATCCAACATCAGCAGCGCGGGCCGGCCCATCAGGGCCCGGGCGATCGCCAGCATCTGCTGCTCGCCGCCGGAGAGGGCCCCGGCCAGCTGCTGGCGGCGCTCCGCCAGCCGCGGGAACAGGCCGTAGCAGCGCTCCAGGTCGGCGGCGATGCCGGCCTTGTCGCGGCGCAGGTAGGCACCCAGGATCAGGTTTTCAGCCACGCTTTGGCGGCTGAGCACCCGCCGGCCCTCGGGGCAGTGGCCGATGCCCAGCTTCAGCAGGCGATGGGGAGGCACCCCCGCCAGCGAAGCGCCGCGCCAGAGGATCTGCCCTGCGTTGGCCTGCACCAGTGCGGAGATGGCCCGCAGGGTGGTGCTCTTGCCGGCGCCGTTGGAGCCGAGCAGCGTCACCAGTTCGCCCTGGTGCACGGTGAGATCGATGCCGCTGAGGGCCTGCACGCTGCCGTAGCGCACGCCCAAGCTCTGCAGTCGCAGCAACGGCATGCTCATGAGGTGCTGCCTCCAGTGCCAGTGCCAGTGCCGAGGTAGGCCTCGATCACCAGTGGGTCGCGGCGCACTTCCTCGGGCGTGCCCAGGGCAATCCGCACGCCGAAATCCAGCACGGCCAGGCGGTCGCACAGGCGCATCAACAGCGGCACGTGGTGCTCAATGATCATCACGGTGAGCTGGTGGCGCTGGCGCAGCGCCCCGATCAGCTCGCAGAGCTGGTCTTTTTCAGCGGGGTTGAGGCCGGCGGCGGGTTCATCGAGCAGCAGCAACGCGGGGCTGGTGGCGAGGGCCCGGGCCATCTCCAGTCTGCGCCGATCGCCATAGGCCAGGGTGCCCGCCTGCCGTTGGGCCAGGGCGCTGAGGCCCAGCTCCTCCAGCAGCTGCCAGGCAGTGTCCAGCCGCTGCCGCTCGGCACTCTGGTGGCTGGCGCTGTTGAGCATGCCAGCAGCTGTGCTGGAGCGGGGATGGTGCTGCAGCGGCACCAGCAGGTTGTCCAGCACCGAGAGGCCCTCGAACAGGCGCAGGTTCTGGAAGGTGCGGGCCAGGCCCAGGCGGTTGAGCCGGTGGGGCTGCTGGCCGGTGAT